>JANPII010000138.1:0-11974 GCA_031424915.1 Pseudomonadota bacterium | reverse complement strand
CCTTTTCCGCTCTCATTAGATTAGAGCCTTGACTCCACCAGTAAATAAAATCAGCTATGCTCAGTGCTGCTATGCTCAGTGCTGCTATGCTTGCTGCTCCCACTATAAGCTTATTGTTAGACAACCATGTTGAAGTAGAAGACGGTCGCGCTGTAGACTGCTTCTTTTTATCCTTCTTTGCTGCTTCTTTTTTAATCTTCTCTGCTTTAAGCTTTTCTTCAGCCCACTTAATTAATCTACCTCTTGCTTTCTCACTCAAAACCTCAGCTTGCCCCTCAATTTCACCTCTATCATTATTCTTAATTGAACTTGCAATACCGTTAATTTGCTCTTGGATTAACTCTTGTAAGTCTTTAGCAAATATAACGCCAGTCCCATAAATCTCTACAGCTTGTTTAGAACACCAGGGTTCTATTATAAAATTTTCTTTGGCAATAGCGTTTTCTCTCACCGACTGGAATAATGAGTCATCATCAGAATCTGATAAATCTGCCGTTTCTTTGTTTTTTGTTGCGCCTATAGGTGTTTCTGATATGCTATCATCTTGTAGACTTACTCCTTCTTGTAGTGGTTCTATATCTATGCCTAATTGACTTAACTGCCTTAAAACCTCACCAGGCCATCGATAACGATTATTATGCGTACCACGATATTTAAAAACATTCCGCCCCTTCCCACTATCATCTTCAAAAGTGACAGCCACTTTGTTACCTAATATTGTTGATTTATACTAAATAGCTCTTAGTATTGAAGTTCTCAATATTGGACCTATATAATGAAAGAATCAGTAAATACTTTAAGCTTTGACTGTAATTATATTCGTCCACAATATGTAGAATGGGACGTTAATGATATATTGCGCTGGGACATAAAAAGAAAATCACAGGAAGACAGCATAACGTTGTTTCGGCAACTAATAGAACGATACAATGTAAAAATGAACTCTTATTCTCTCGAAAACGCTATTGAACAAGCATACTTAACACTTCTTGACATGATGCTTGATCACAATAGAAACATTGCCAGGTCAAATATAAGTGAGCAAAAAGCTATAACAAAATTAGAAGTAGAATTATTAAAGGAGGCAATAAGCTGCTCTCATCTACTTAAAGATAAAGAAAGTGTTCTAAAGGCAGTTCTGACAAAAATTAAAATAAGAGAAAAAGATTATAATGATATAGCAACGCGAATGATAAACGGACGCTCAGAATATAATAAGATAAGCCTTAATGCTATTCAAGTTTTAATAGAAAATAATGAGGGCATTATAAATACTACGCTTTCTGAATCTCACATTTATTATACACATACCTACACTATATTACATCGTTTATTGGAAAAAAACAAACTAACTCCGCTTGCAGAATATGTAATCAATAAAGGGGCTGATGTTAAAGCATTGGACTCTTGTGGCAACAATATGCTGCACGCATTAATGACAAATGAAGAACTAGACCAAGCAACTAGATTAAAATTAGTAGATTTGCTCGTTGAAAAAGGAGTAGATATAAACGCTAAAAATAACAGTGGCGCCACTCCTTTAGATGTCTTATTAAGCAGTAAAAAATTATGGAGCCCTGAAGAACCATCAAGCAATGAAAAAGCAAAGATCGAAAAAAATAAGGTGCTTGCTCGTGCCCTCATTACAAAATATGGACCTGACCTAACTTCTAAAATCAATTCTTATAACACAAAACTAGAAAAATATATATGGAATTTAAAATTTGAAATATCTGATATCCAAGACGACAATCAAGATATGCTCATTAGGATATTATCAAGTGTCTCTATCATACAGGGCCTACCTATGCTACCCAAAGAAATTTGGGAGATGATTGCAGAAATCGCAATAGACTCAAATGGTTTTAATAAAAAAATAGATGAAGCTGAAGTGGTAAAACTAGAGGAATTAGCTCAAGCTAAGCTGCTGCAAAATTCATTAATTTCAAAGGCTAGCAGCCAAAGTGCCTCTTATGGCAAGCTTGGAGCTTGTGCTGCATTAATGATGGGTGGCTGCTTACTGGGAACTTTTTTCAACTTGCCAGCAGGCTTAGCTGTATGTACAAGCGCCTTAGCTCTGGCAGCTCAAGATATATTTAAAGAGCCAATAATTACAAACATCAAAGAGTGTATCTTGCCAACAAAAAACTTCGCAGCCTCTATAATGAATAGCCTAAAAGAGTTGGGTGCAGCAAACATAATCTCAAGATAGCAATTGAAGCACTCTTAATAAACACACACAACATAATGAATCCAAAATTGGCAGGAAGAGTACTTCCATATAGCTTTAAAGTTATATTATATAATAGTATTTGCTTTTTATTTTAAAATAATGTTAAGCTAAAGGTATCGGCATATTGCTGGCATTTGACAACTGAGACTAGGACTTAGTCTGACTTCGCAAGTAGCGAAAGAGGCATCAGCCTCATTATAAAATCCAAGTAGGAGAAATAGCATGACAGAAACATCAATTTTAAGTAATTTACAGGCAGCTGCAGTTCGCTCCACCTTAAATAAAGCATTAATGGGTACGGCCACCGCTTCCTCTCGTATTGGCTCAGGTAAGCGTATTGTAAGTGGAGCTGATGATGCAGCAGGGGCAGCACTAGTTGCAGGCTTTACATCTGTACGTCAAGGGTTAGAAGTAACAATGCGTAATGCTGCAACTGGCAAAAGCGTTGCTTCAATGGTTGATAATGCATTACAGCAAATAAGTAATATCCTACAGAGGCAAAAAGCTCTATCTATACAAGCTACTTCTGGTGCATTTTCTGATGTTGAGCGCGGCTATCTAAACGAAGAAGCTCAGCAACTTACTCAAGAGCTTGATCGTCTAGTAAGCGCCACTGAATTCAATGGTATAATGCTACTTGATGGATCATTATCTGGGGGTGGCACATTAATAACTAATACTAGCGGGACCGAGACACATTCTTCCGCTAAGATTCAGCTAAGCGCTGCTTCTTCTACCGCTGATGGAACCAATATCTTCAGCTTAAATGGGGTACAATTCGCAGTAGGTGGTAGTTATCAGTATGACAGCACAAACAATGAAATAACTTTAAATTCAGGTGATACTGCGGCTGCTAAAGCCACAGAACTCGCGGCAATTATTAATAATACTAGTGCCAATATATCACATTCTGACTTATCACAAGTTATGCGTGATCGTCTTTCAGGTTTGGTAGCAACAGCAAGCGGCGACGCTGTTACGGTTACTAGCAAAGATGCTGGTGTAGGCGGATTATTTACGCTTTCCTTTGACGCCGCTGATACTGATGATGTTACAAGCCTACAAGCTGGTATCACCAGCATTGCTGCTACAGGTAAAATCAACAGTAGCTTTGATGCAGGCACTACTACAGGTAGCCTAGGTGTGAGCAATGTAAGTGCAGTAGGAACAATGGGTAACTCAATTTTACAAGATTTATCTCAAACAAAAGCTACCTCAGGTTGGGTAACTGTTGCTGCTAGTGATATGGCCGATGGCGATGTGGTTACTGTTTCTGGTCGCTCCTTTACTATCAAGGATACGGTCACAAATCCTGCTACTCATATAAAACGCAGTACTACAAGCACCTTACAAACATTAGAAAATATTGCTACCTTCCTTAATAATTCAAGCGAGCCAGGTGTTTCTAACTTTACTTATGAAGTACGTAACAGCTCTGGAAACGCACAGATTAAGGTGACATCAAAAGGAGCCTCGGCTTATCATAATGGAGTAGAGTTCACCATTGATACCAATAGCTTTGCTATAGATTCAACAAGTGGAGGTAGTGGCCCAGCTAGTGGTGTTAGTAACGGCTTAGATCTTTCTCATATCACTGATAACGGTGGCTTCTATGGTACAGTCTCTGGCTTCCAAGCTGCCATGACTGGATCTAATACTGTAAAATTGACTGTGCAGATTGGGGAATATACCTATCAAGCTGATATAGCTAATACCGCTCCAACTGCTAACTCTATAATACGTATGAGGTCTACCGATATTAACGGTAAAGGTGGTTATTTTGATATTACTTTAGCTGCAAACCAAGGTGTTGCAGTATCAACCCAAGCAAATGCTAACACTTTTGCAAGCAACATTGATTCTGCCATAAAAGAGCTTACATTCTATCAAACTAGACAAATTAGCACTTTTAATGTAGAAGGCAGCTCCTTAGAACAAAGCGTAGCTACAGTAACTGCTAAAGACTTTGCAAACTTGGAAGTTAAAGATATCGAAGTACATAGCTCTCGTAATAGCAGTACACAAATTGCTCGGATTTCTATTGCTATGAAGGATGGAAGGGTATTTGAAAACAATACTGACTTAGGTGAAGGTGTTACTCAAGGACAAAAAATCAACTTTACCAACACTCTTAATAGCAATGAAAATATCTCAATAATTTTCGGACGTACGCTGGACTTATCTGATCAAACTACGGTCAATACGCTACAAAAAGACTTGTTACAGGCGTTTAATGCAGATAAATCTGGTATGCAGTTTCAAGTGGGCTTAAAAAGCACCCAAGTGATCTCAGTAAGTATTGAAGATATGTCTACTCAAAGTTTATTTAAAGGTAACACTATTGACATTAAAACTGTTAGTGGTGCTCAAGCCGCCTCAGATGCCGTAGATATTGCGCTTAATACCACCAAAAGTATGCGTGCAACAATTGGTGCATTCCAATCTCGTTTCATCGTAGCTGCGGCGAGTATAGAAGGTAGTAAGCGTGCTGTTGAAGAGGCAATGAGTGTATTACAAGATGCAGATATCGCTGAAGAGTCTACTAACTTTGCCCAAGCTGAAGTTCTTTCTCAAGCTAACATAGCTATCTTAAGCAGGCTGAATCAGTTACCACAACAACTCTTGCGTCTTCTGACTAGCTATTAATACACATACAACATAAAAGCAGCAACCTAGGAATTCCTTAGGCTGCTGCTTTTGTAATTTTACAGTTGCAAATTACATATAAAGGCCCGATAATCCTGGTCATAACCAAAGGATTATTGACTATGGCATACTTCATCCGCCTTCTAAGTACTGGCAAACAAGCTATTATATACTTCTTAACTCTTTGTCTTTTTGCCAACATGGCTATAACTGCAACCGCACAGGAAAGCATTAGTGCTATAAAGGTGGAAGGAACCCAGCGTATGTCTGTTGATACTGTGCGCTCTTATGTGTCTATTCACCCAGGACAGAGATATAGCACCAACGTGGTAGACGATTCAGTAAAGCGCCTTTTTGCCACTGGCTTTTTTTCCGATGTGAATATTATCAAACAAGGCTCTACTCTAGTAGTAGAAGTTAGTGAAAATCCCCTGATTAATAAGATTGCTTTTGAGGGCAATAAACGTATTAAAGATGAGGACTTGCGCAAAGAATTAGGCATGACAGAGCGCGGTGTATATTCCGGAACTCAATTACAAAATGACATACAGCGCATTCTTGCTGCATACCACAGACAAGGCCGTTACGCCACCCAAGTAACCCCTAAATTGATTAACTTAGACCAAAATCGTGTCAACCTAGTATACGAAATAGATGAGGGCAAGAAGTCTTTAATTTCACGCATTGCATTCGTGGGAAATGAAAGATTTTCCGATCAAAGATTGCAGAAGGTCTTAGCTTCCAAAGAAAGTACATGGTACCGCTTTTTTTCTTCAGTAGATGTTTATGATCGCGATCGCATGCTATTTGACCAAGAGCTACTACGCATATTTTATATGGAACGAGGCTTTGCTGACTTTGAGATTCTTTCTGCAAGAGCGGAACTAGCCCCCGATCAAAACTCCTTTCTTCTAACTTTTGTTGTTCATGAAGGGGGAGAATATAACTATGGCCCAATCAAAGTAGCGAGTAAAGTCGCTGATATAGAGATAGAAAAATTACAAAACTTACTCCCTATAAAGGCAGGAGAAATTTTTAACGTATCTGACCTTGAAAGAGCAGTCGATATTTTAACTACTTATTTAGGAGATCATGGCTACGCCTTTGTGGACGTAACCTATACTCTTGACAAAGATAAGGACAAAAAAATAGTGGCCGTTACCTTTATCATTAATGAAACTTACAAAGTATATCTGAATCGCATCAATATCAAGAATAATATAAGAACCTTAGATAAGGTCATACGCCGAGAATTTAGAATCGCAGAAGGTGACCCTTATAATACCTCTAAAATACAACGCTCAAAACAGAGATTACAGAAACTTGGCTTCTTCAAAAATGTGGAGTTTCATAATGTACGCACCTCTGATCCTGACCGACTAGATATCGACGTTGAGGTGGAAGAGACCTCCACTGGCTCTATTAACTTTGGAGCGGGCTATAATACTGTAGATGGCCCCTTGGGCATGATTGCTTTAACCGAAAGTAATTTTCTAGGAAAAGGACAACAAGTTGATATAAGCCTATCTAGAGCAAAAAGGGCCGTTGACCTATCTTTAGGCTTTACTGAACCTTACTTCATAGGTCTACCGCTTGCCGCTGGATTTGATTTGTTCTCTATCTCAAAAGACCGAGTAAGAGAAAGCTCCTATAAGCTACGCTCCACTGGCGGAGTTCTACGCTTTGGCTATGAAATTACTGAACACCTTTATCACGGCTTGCGCTATAACTTAAGGCGGGAAAATATCTTCGATATTTCAGACGATGCCTCTTTGTTCATTAAATCTCAGGCTGGCAAGAATAGCGTATCTTCAGTAGGACACACTCTGAGCTATGATAAGCTGGATGATAATCTTGATCCACATAAAGGCTTTCTTCTACGTCTTAACCAGGACTTAGCAGGGCTCGGCGGACAGACTCATTACTTTGAAAATAAGCTAAGCGCTGCATACTATCACCCCATTTATAAGGATGATGTTATTCTGGGCCTCAGCGCCAAAGCTGGGTATATTATGCCATGGAAAGGGGATAATGTACGCCTAGCAGACCGGTTCTTTGTTGGCAGTGATGAAATAAGAGGCTTTGCCACCTCGGGTATAGGCCCTCGAGATAAAAACCGCCTAGACGCTTTGGGTGGCCGTACCTTTTATAGCGCAACTGCCGAAGTTTCTTTTCCCTTAGGCCTTCCTCAAGAGCTGAGCGTACGAGGAGTAGTATTTGCAGATGCTGGCTCTTTATTTGGACTTGATTTAAAGCCAGGAGAAAGTAGGTCTGATGTTTTATATGATAAGTCACTACGCAGCTCTTATGGCGCTGGCATCATTTGGAATTCTGCGTTAGGGCGTTTGCGTTTTGATTACGGCCGGCCTGTAAGCAAACAATCTTATGATAAAGTGGAGCATTTCCGCTTCTTTATTGGCACAAATTTTTGATGAAATGGATACAAACCTTGGAGGTAAGCTCATGACCACAGAAGATTTATGGCGAGTAGGCCTCACTGGCTCCAACTCAATATTTCTAGCCTTTGTTTTAATAGCATGTTATATATTTATTAATAAGAGAATTGCATTAAATGTTTTTTATCTCCTCTTATTTGGCATAACACTAAACATTTACCTCAAAGAAATATGGCAAGTCCCACTAAACCCTGGCGTAAATAGTAACACCTACGCCTTCCCCAGTGGCCACATGAACTCTGCAACTCTTGTCTATCTCTCTTTATGCTTGCACCTACGGCGAACCTGGATGTATCTATTTGCCATAATGATGTTATCCACTGCTGCTATTTCTATAGAACACTTCCACTACCATACTTGGCCAGATCTGTTAGGAGGATTTTGTATAGGCGGTATTATCGCAATCAGCTATTGGTATATATCTAAGCATCTCAAACTTCAGCCCTCGCAATATGGCGTTATCTTTTTATGCGCGCAAGTAGGAATACTTAGCCTATTACTGCCATTTATTCCTCGGTTTTTCTGGGCATGGCACTTCGTATTCTTAAACTTAGGCGTAAACCTAGGACTTTTTTTATTCGACAAACCAAGCAAGCTAGGTAATTCCTCCATAATTATGCTATCCATTATATTTTGTGCGTCTGTAATGAGACACTGGAATGCAGATCTAGCTATACACGTTATACTACAAGATGGCACAGTATACTTTTTATGCGGCACCTTCTTCGCATTTATCGCTCCCTTTTTAGAGCACTGTCGCAATATAATGCACCGAAAATAATACTATCTATCGCATCATCATCTGGGTAAGAATTTGGAACATATCTTGCGCTGTTTTCATAGCATACGCAGAAGAAGAAAATATCTGCTGAAAAAGCACCAATTTTGCTAATTCAGTGTTAATATCCACCCCATTCAAGTCATTACTTTTTTCAATTAATGCAGTCAACACGCTCTCAGATTGGGCAGCCAATTCTTTAGCTTGCCTCACTTGCATCGCTTTATATGTATTCATTTCCCCAGCATAATTAGCCAAAGTAGTGAACATACGAGGCATAACCTTGTTGGCTGGAAATTCTACACTCATCGAGGCTAATTCCGCCATATCACGCACAGTACTGCTATCTCCAGCACTTAATTCGTACCGATATATTGGTGCTGCTTCAGGATCATTGCTCTGGGTTTTAAGACGCAATACCCCAGCAGAAATAAAACGCGAGTCTTGTAATATATCTGCACGCACCCCTAAGTAGTATGCCGAATTTTTTATCTCTTGCGCCTCACTAGGAATACCTGTATGTACAAAAAAATCATTAAGCCCAAAGAAGGCAGAAAATGATAAATCAGTAGTAGGTGTTTTAGCATCCAAATCTGTCGCTTGCTTACTATCTAATTGGTTCATAGCAATATGCCATTTTTTATTAGATGTCGAAAGTACTAAGCGCCCTGAAGCCTCTCCTACCGGTAAAGGTATACCATTATCATTAACTAGAGCGGCGTTGATGTACTGGCTATATACGCTAGGTTTAACAATACTGCCATCCCCATCAGCACTTTGGGCATCAAAGCGCGTGTTACACAGCCCATTAATTGGATCAACTACAGGATTATCTATAATATAATCAATAGTACTATTATACACTTGAGTTCCATCAACCACCTGTATTTGTAAAGTAATAGTATATGGGTATGATACTCCACCCGATGCTGAAGCAAGAGTAATTGCAGGCTGACCAAGTTCCGTTCTAAATCGATCTCCAGCTTCTATAGTATAAGGGCTTGACTGCATGCTTACTAGTACGTCATTACCCAAGCTATCCACAGCAGTCACTCCAGTGATAGTAAGCTCCGCACTACTTGCGGAAAAATTTTCTACCTCTAAATCAAGATTAAAGCTATCGCCTAATTCCAAAGCATTGCTACTCGAAACAAGTTTAATATCACGCACATTACCTACTTCTACACGGTTCTTTGCATATAAATTAGTTCCAAAGAAATGATTAATCTCCTGTATAATACCTCTCGTATTAGCCGCACCCGGCCCACTCCCTGTATTCAAACGATCAAAATCAATAGTCAATGCAGGTACTTCTGCCAGCTGGTTGCCAAAATCATCTACCACCGTCAACATAGCAGAACCAGTAAAACCTAACTCTTGGTCATAGCTCACAACTCTAGTGCCAGTAAGAGTGCTAGGCGGAGGAAAGCCATTACCACTATTATGAATCTTATTAACTTCATGGCGCAAAGTATGTGCAAAGGTGTCTAGCTGACTTAAAAGCTGAGGGATATATTGGTCACGAATAGCCGCAAGGCCAGATATATAGCTTTTATGTAATGTATTGGTGCGCTCATAAATTCTTCCCCCTTCAACCGCCACTATGTCTACATTAAGGTCATCACCCGACGAATCTACTACAGTAATATAGAAGGGTTCCAAAGGTTGATCTGTAAGTATAGTATCGATATTTGGTATAGGATTATACTTTGCCTGATATAACACGTTTTGGCTTACCAAACTAATACCATTGGTAGTTTCGATAATGGCGCTTCCATCCTCGGCATAAATACAATTGATATCAAAATATTCCGCTAGCTTTTGAACATTCTGCTTTAAAGTGGCCTTTATAGTAGCATACTCTACGCTTCCTTCTGGAATTTGCCCTATTTTCTGATTAATACTATAGATTTGCTTAATATATCCATTAATGCCACTTAGCGCATCTCGCATATCCGAATCTGCTTCTAGACGTAGCTTCTCTAGTTGCTTAGCTGAGTCAGAAATCTTATTTGCCAGCTGGCCAGTTTGATAAAGTAAGCCAGCACGCAGAGAAGCTCGGGCAGGATGAACAGATAATTGGTTCAAACCTCCCAGGCAATTGGCAAGATAGGCGCTGATATGATCTTCTTCCCCTGGAGCCCCTAGTAGCCCTTCAATCCGATCATAATACTCAGCAATAGCAGCATCATATTGACAGGTTGCAGTATGATGTAACAATTCTTGATTCAAAAAGCTATTAGTTGCGCTCTGTACTCCACTAATATCCACACCGCCAGGAGAGTCGCCACAAAAAATCGCCAATTGATTTAATTCAAGGCGTTCATATCCCTCTGTGTGGGCATTAGCAATATTTTGCATAACCGCATCGCTTTGTTGCTTAGCAGCACGAATCCCAGACAGCGAGATATGAATTGGTTGCGACATACTGAACCCTTATGTTTGTTGATTAAGACTTAAGCTAGGGGAAACTGCAGGATTATGCGGCTTATGCAATTTTCCCCGGTAATCATAACGATTATTCTTATTGCAGACCTGCTCTATAGCTTGTGAGATACACTTCATAACTATCTCCTTGTACCCCTGCATTTTGCGTATCTCCTTGGCGTTAATCTCAGATGCCACTGTTAGGCGCTCCAGGACGCTATGCAAACTTTGTTTAGCTTCTTGGCTAAGTTGTTCTATCCATTCTCCGTTAGCACGCAGTTCTTCTTCTTGTCTTTGTAAGAACTGCACTACATCATGCTTAGCAACAAGCAGCCTTGCCACCATATCTAGCCGATTCTGCTGTAGCCACTGGTTTTCCTCTGCTATAACACAGGTCAATTTTTCCAAGGCAGCAATTATTAGATTTGGGTCACATTGATATTGGGCTTGCGGTATATCTGCCCCAGCTTCCTGTATTTCTACCTTAGCAGCCTGCATTATTTTATTCTTTGACATCTATTTTTCCCTTTATTATTCCATAACCAACGGCATGGCTTTGGTGCTTTCTACCCTGCTGCTCTTGGATAAAAAGCAAATTCTTTTGTACCATGTCTTTAATTCGTAAATGATTTTGTTCTGCTAGCTTCTTGCCGTACTCATCTATTAAGAACGAATACCACATTTGTTCGGCATTGCCACCCCCAACTATTGGATTATCATGCAACCCAATTGGCATTTGCTTTAGTGAATGTGAGAGTACTAGTGCTTCAAATTCCTGCGCCACCTTGGCGGCACGTTGAACAATATAATCTGGCACGCCATCATCCTCAACAGAAGACTCTGTAACAACTGAGTCCCCTAGCATTTTTCTATTTTGGCTTTGCTGCTTATACGGGGATGTTTTGCTACATTCTGCGTCTCGCCCTGGCCTTGATATAACACTGACTGGCTGTACTGCCATTTATCGTACCTCTATTTCCGCTCCTAATGCACCTGCTCTTTGAATAGTTTTGAGTATAGCTACCAAATCTTTTGGAGTAACTCCCAGTGCATTGAGCCCCTCAACCACATCCTGCAAACTAGTACTACTATTTAATACAGCAATTTTTGTGCCAGGTAAGGAGGGAGCAAGAGGTATTTTTTTCTTGCTCGGATTTAGTTCATAAGCCAGCTGCTCCTCAGGAGATACTTGTAGCACTAAATTACCCTGCGCTACTGCTACTGCACCTACACGCACATTCTCCCCAATTACTATAGTACCACTAGCTTCATCAATCACTACCTTAGCTACATTATCTTGCTCTACTTCTATATTCTCCACATCAGCCAGCAAATCCATCACTTTGTTTTTGTATTCTTCTGACACCTTGATCACTACCGTACCTGGATCTAAAGATGACGCATAATTTCCATCAATGGTAGAGTTAATAGCTG
>JANPII010000137.1:0-2573 GCA_031424915.1 Pseudomonadota bacterium | reverse complement strand
CTCTAATTGTTTTTGCTCTTCATCACTGATTTCGTATATTATTAGGGGCCGTTTTAAGCCTTTTTCGTCATTTAGTAGCCGCTTGTGGTATACGTCCTCCTTCTCATATCCATAATATAAGTGAGTCTTCACTCGCATTGTGGTGGCGAACTCTAAGAGTTCTGCTACATTCTTGCGTGCCTCTTTGGTGATAAAGCCGCCTTCTGCTAGTCTATCTAGTTTATCCCAACTACTCTGTTCATCTATGCCATAGTAGAGTGCTAGGTAGTTAGCTAGATTACTCGGCAGACGATATAGCTCTTTCTTTATGTTAAACTGCTCTTCTTCCTTCTTCTGCCCTAGCAGTGGTTCGAAGTCATATACATCCCAACCAAAGAGCTCTAAGGTCCAGTCCTCTCTTATACTTGGAGTTCCTGGTCCTTTCACTCTCTCATTCAATCTTACTTTTAGCTTCTGTCTGTAGCCCTTGACTAGTTCTTCATCCCCATCAATAAGGCATACTGTACGTAATGCATTTAGAGTTATACCATCCCCTCCAAATCGCTTTGGAGCCTGCTGTTTTGCCAGCTCTTCTACAGTACCAAGCAACTCAAGCTTACAGGTAGGGGTATTACCTCCAACATCTATACCAAAGCCATTCCTAAGGTCGACTCCCATGGTACGAGGTAATTCCGTCTCGCCTATACTCATAATTTTGAATTCCAGCAGGCATACCAAGCGGTAGAAGTAGTTCTTCACCTTAGCATCACTACGTTCTAGTATCACCGCCAGCTCAACATCCGAGAAGGGCCCCATTTCATTACGGCTCATGGAGCCTAAGCCTACAACTGCATAATTACATGGTGCTTTGCCCATTATGGCTATGCATTCCGGTAGCATGCTGGCAACCATTCCTTTGAAGCTACCTGTGATACTTGCAAGTAGCTCTTTGGCATTACAATCAGGCTGCTCAGCCATCTTACCTACTTTGTCCCTAACTTCACGTAGTTTCTTTACATAGGGTATATGGTCTAAGCTTGGTATCTGTTTTATGCCCTGGCATTCCTGCTCGATAAAATCTTGTATTGTTTCATCTAGCTTCTCTTTAAACAGCTCAACGCCAAAGATCTCAACACACTTATACTCCTCAGCCTTTACTCTTGCTGCTGCATAAAACCTAGCAGCCAAAGAGTAAGAGTTCTGCCATCTATTTACCAAGGCCTCCAGGTTATTATCCTGCCCAGCTTGCTTCTTGGCAACAGCAGCACAAGCAAGACTAGCATCCCCTCGCTTGATTAGAGCAAGCACCATTCCAGGATGATCTTCTTTAGCATCCAGCTCTCCAAAAGCTGTGGCCTTATCCCATGCTTCTTCATATATACCCAGCTGCTCTGCTGGAGGCTTACCCTCGGCGGTGGCAATTAGCTCTAATACAGCATCACTAATCTGATTTTTATATTGAAATAAAACTTCTTTTTGATACATGAGCATCTCCATAGTAAAGTACTATATGAATCTCTATGAAGCTACCCCACCTCCTTTAAATACCTGCTTGAAATCATTGTCAACCAGAAAGTGAAAAATAATTTTTATTTTCTAAAGCTTTATTATTAAATTTATAGCTAAGTGATTGATTCATAGTACTTATACAATATAATGGCACTTCGCTATCAACATAGATTATAAATTATCACCCTCATGTAAATGAATTTATAACAGCAAGCTCTTACTAAGAGCCTACTTCTGTGATCTTATGAGAATTGAAAACTATGGTGAAAACAGGCTTGGAAGCTAACTGCTTTTGAGATAGAATGCCTGCAAGCCTCGTTCTCCTTCTTTTAGTAATCAAGCTCATATCTCTTACTCATTAAGGAAAATTATAAGGTTTAATGTTATATTGGTGGTATATGAAAGCAGTAATTTTAGCACGTGTCTCGAGTAAGGAACAACAAGAAGGGTATAGCATTGAAACCCAAACACAACGTCTTACTGAGTATTGCGAGAGGAGGAATTTAGACGTTATTAAAGTCTTTCAGATAGTTGAATCTTCTACGCGCGGAAATCGCAAGGAATTTAAAGCAATGTTGGACTTTGCTGGCAAGCAAAAAGAGAAAATAGTAATTGTGGTAGATTGTGTTGATAGGCTACAAAGAAGCTATGGAGAATATCCTATGCTAAATAACCTGCTTCAAAGAGAGCAGGTTGAACTGCATTTTGTTAGAGAGAATAATATCATCACTCATAATTCTTCTTCTACTCAAAAGTTGATGTGGAATATAGGTATTGCTTTTGCACAGAACTATACAGATTGTCTCAGTGATAAGGTTCGTAGTGCGCTGCATACTAAACGTTTAAATGGAGAGTGGGGTGGGGTGGCGCCTATTGGGTATTTAAATGTAAAAGATGAGCTAACAGGCAAAAATACTCTTGTGTTAGATAAGGAGCGCTCTTTCCTTATTAAAAAAGTCTTTAGGGAATATGCTACAGGGAATTTCTCAATAGGCGAAATAACGGAGCTTGCTCGTAGCTGGGGGTTAGTAAATAAAACTATCAGGAAAAGCCCTGTTGCTGCTAGCCAGATTCATACCATGCTT
>JANPII010000136.1:0-14070 GCA_031424915.1 Pseudomonadota bacterium | reverse complement strand
GCAGACTACAAGTGTCGATGGACATGGGTATTTTGTATAAAGACGTTGCGCCGCAGTTGGGTAAGGGAGTGGTGCGTGATGTGCAACATACCACCAGCACCCCTAGTACTAGGCCAGAGCCAACTCAGAAGAATGATAATGGTGGCTGCCATATAATGTAAATAATCAATGAGATTAGTGGTGATACAAGAAGTGACTGATTGCATACCTGGTAAGATGAGATAAGTAGGCTCCAGTTTTAGTATAATGTTCCTATCCATGGGACACTGGTGGGGCACTTACTGGTAAATTTCTATAGCAAAGCGCAATACTCAGCAAAACAACAGGCTATTGCAAAGCCAGGGATTATGTGCTATTGCTTGCTATGCTTAGTTACGAATATTTGGATGTATCGGATTTGCAAGCAGAGGGTCGTCGGTTCGAATCCGGCTACCTCCACCATTTTCAGGGTATTGTGCAGAACGTTTTCTGAATTTGCCAACATTAAGCTTCTGGCTGCAACCATATCTCCATTGCATTTTTAGTTGCGACTACTACTCGATTACGCCCTTCATGCGCTTTACCTTTAGCTTTATACAAGGCTTTATCTGCACGTCTCATTAAGGAATTTGGCGTATCTTTGAGTCTTAGGGCAGTTACACCCAAGCTAATGGTGCAATTTATGCTGTAAGGCTTGATGTTAATATTAAATGGATCAGTGGCAATCTTGCTACGCAAGGGCTCTGCTATTAGTGCCGCCTCATTCAGATCAGTGCTAGGTAGTACTATTAGGAATCTTCACCACCAAGGCGGGCGCATATATCTAGTGGTCTTGCCACTTCTTTCATTACTCTGCCTAGCTCCTAACGCACCGCATCTCCTGCATCATGACCATACGTATCATTAAGTCTTTTGAAGTAGTCTATATCTAATGCAATAATAGATAAATCGTTATTCCTGGCGTGAGCATCTTCGACCAGGTTTGCTAAATCTATATTTAGATGATGCCGATTTGCAAGATCTGTTAGTGCATTCGTAGTAGCCATATAATAAAGTTTATCGGTATGTTTTTCCTGAACGAAACGTAAAACTATCGTCATTAGGGGAAACTAAATAAGCATAAGTGCTAAGAGCGGGCAAAGCACACATTAAAATGAAGTGGAAATATAGCGGCATGTTGCAACTTTTTTTGTTAAACCTCGAGGGTTGAGGCTTTTTTGTTTTTCTCTGGCCAGACGCCGCAGCTCTGTAGGGACTTGCTCTGTTGATACCTTAAGTGTTACAGCCTGTTCTTTATACCACTGTGCTAGATCTATTTTCTCTTGCCTGGCGACATTATTAAGCACACCAAATATTTGTTGTAGACGGTGTGCACCAAATAAGCCGATGGCACTGCCCGTAATACCGAACACAGTACTGAGTACGTCCAATTTACCCTGTAGTTTAGCTCCAATAAAAACACCTATTATAGCAAAAGAAACAGAAAAAAGAAAAGAGACGGAATTAGTCCGGAAATATAAGAAGCCAGCAGCCAGCGGAACGATAATAAGGGGATAATAAAAATTAATTGCTATCCATAATAAATCTAGGATACGTGGAGTAGCAATAACCATAAGTATTGCTATGGCTCCAGCCACTCCTGTAAAAATATGAGCAATCATCACTTCGGTATAGTCGCTTATTGATGTAAAATATTGGCTTTATTAAATCTCTTGCAAATAAAACTCCTGCATTGTTTAAGTAAAAGTCTGCTGTAGACATAATTAAGGCTAATACACTAACAACAAAAGCCCCCTTTAATAGGCCCCATAGTTTACTATCGATTGCATACCACACAATATCTTGCGGGGCTATTAGCCCTTTTGTTGCGGCTATAGTAACAAATCCAAATAAGCAGACCATTACTGCTATTGAGCAGTCTAATATGGTAGCTATAGACAAGGCTTGAGTTAGCTGTTTATTGCTCATCGATATTAAAAATCGCTGAATAAAAGGACCACCTTCTAGAGGTAAAAACATCCATAATAAACCACTATAAAACATCCACATTTGATCTTTAGTCTGCCACGTAAAATGCCATTTATCTTCTGGAACTAAGGCAGCAACCGCGGTCCATCCCCCTGTTTGCCTCATAAACACAGTGCATAAAACGGGCAATATAACGTAAAACAAGGAGAATTGAAGTATGTCAGTTATTATTACCGCTCTAATTCCCCCCAAAACAGAATAAAAAATCAGAGTCCCAGAGCCAAGTATCATGCCCGCTGCCATAGGTATCTCTAAGAAATAGTGCAGCAAGTATCCTACTGCTGCTGTTTTGAGCTGCTACTGTTGCTATGCTGTGCGTTAATATACTGATATTCATAACAAAACGGCCAGGAGTATCATATAACCTGGCCATTATGTCACTGGAGGTGATGCATCCTCGGAATTGCTCAATATGCCTATATATCGCGAGGCTAACAATAAATCTCATTGGGCTCAATAATACTATAATTGCAAACAAAGCCCCTATTTCAGTAATTCTTTGTATCATACCAATTGTTGATCTAGCTCCCAAGTGTGTAGCGTATAGTGTAGCAACCAAAGCTGCGGTAGAGATTTCGCCACTGCCTAATGCATAATCTTTAATGTTTTTAATCTTACCAGCATTTTTAAAACCTACATAAAGGCATAAAACTAAATAGGTGCAAATTAGGATAAGATCTAGAAAAGTTAACTTACCATAATTTTGAGTTAAAAAAGCTGCTATATTCATGCTTAGGACTCAAATATTACATTTGTGTTATTGTACTAAAATTAAATATCAAGATCAGGTGGTAATATACTAAATCTTAGTAAACATACGCTGCATATGTGATATTTTGTTTTCATAGCAACTTATATTATATATTGAAACCGCCCAAAGGTGAGTAAGGCCTTTGGGCGATAGACCGAATGCATTCCTAGCTTACACATTTTATGACCATTTTACGGCAAGATAAGATTATGCATTCTTAAGTTCACGCACTTAGCAGAAGATAAAGCCTTAAATAGGGCATTAAGATTTACTCAGCTTGTTGCGTTAAACTTAGGCTTATATCTATCGGTGGTGCAGGCCAATTACCATATACCATGAGTTGTAATTTCATCCTACCTAGGTCTTTACTTATTAAGCTCGACTTAAACTTATGGTTTATCTTGTTGATTTGCTAAGAATACACATTGCTACTTAGCCAGTTGTAATCAATCGCAAAATCTTTGAATTAATACCAAGCTTAGGAAATAAGAAGTATTTATATTATCCCAGCTTCACTATAATATGCTGTTTTTTACCTGCAGAAAGCTTAGCCTCACCATTTGGAAAATCCTCCAAGGTAATGAACGCCATCTCATCTTGTAGGGGTTTATTGTTAAGCTTGGCCCCTCCTCCTTGTATCAAGCGTCTTGCTTCTCCACCTGAAGCACATAAGCCGCATATAGTAAATAGCTTGAACACAGCCATACCTTCTGCTTCTGCGCGTGACAGCTGGTATGTGGGCAAAGCTTTGCCTAATCCACCTTCTTCGAAAGTATTCTTTGCTGTGTCCATCGCCTCAAGCGCAGCCTGCTCTCCATGGCACAGAGTAGTAGCATGATGGGCCAAAATTTTCTTAGCCTCATTGATTTCATGGTCACGTAGTGCTGCTAGCTTCTTAATTTCTGCCATTGGTAGCTCAGTGAATAACTTAAGAAAGCGTGGCACATCGGTATCTTCTGTATTGCGCCAGAACTGCCAATAATCATAAGGAGATAGCATATCTGCACGCAACCATATGGCCCCACTTGCAGTTTTCCCCATTTTAGCACCGCTAGAAGTGGTAATTAGTGGACTGGTTAAGCCATATAGTTCGGGGCATTGTAGGCGCCGTCCTAAATCTGCCCCACTTACTAGATTGCCCCATTGGTCAGATCCCCCAAACTGTACTCTGCATCCATGCAGGCGGTTTAATTCTACAAAATCAAAGGCTTGTAGTAGCATATAATTAAACTCAAGAAAGCTGAGATTATCTTGGCGTTCTAAACGCAAGCGTACGCTATCCATGGTAAGCATGCGGTTTACTGAAAAGTGGCGGCCATAATTGCGTAGGAAATTAATATACCCTAGGCTGTCTAGCCACTCGCTGTTATCTAGCATTTTAGCATCTGTAGAGCCTTCGCCAAATTTCAGAAACTGAGAGAAAATCTCAGCTATGCTTTGCTTGTTTGTTTCTATGTCTTGTTGTGATAAAAGTTGGCGCGCTTCATCTTTACCAGAGGGGTCTCCAATCTTAGAGGTTCCTCCGCCCATGAGAACAAGAGGACGGTGCCCACACTGCTGCATTTTACGCAACATCATGATTTGCACTAAGCTACCAACATGCAGGGAGCGACCTGTGCAGTCAAAGCCAATATAACCTGTTACTATTTGTTCAGTAAGAAGCTGATCCAAAGCTTCTATATCCGTACATTGATGGATATATCCGCGCTGCTTCAAAGTGTGTAAAAACTCAGATTTAACGTTCATTCTCTTCCTATTCTGATCAAAAATTACTCGTAGCGTAGCGCTTCAGCCGGCAGTAGCTTGGATGCTCGCCAAGCTGGATATATAGTGGAAATGACAGAAAGTACAAGAGCTAAAGATGCTATCGTTATAACATTCCTTAATTGTAGGTCAGCTGGAAGCTTAGTTAGAAAATAAATCATGGGGTCAAATAAAGGGGTGCCAGTCAGTGATTCTAATACTTTCTTGATTCTTTCTAGATTTAATGTGATCGCAATACCCAGTAATACCCCACTCATTGTGCCGATGATGCCTATTAGTGAGCCTGTTAGCATAAAGATACGGATAATAGCGCCTCGCGTCATACCAAATGTGCGCAAAATAGCGATACTTTTAGTCTTTTCTTTGACCAGCATGACTAGGCCAGAAATGGTGTTGAATGCTGCCACTAGAATAATCAATGTCAGGATAAGGAACATTACATTGCGCTCTACTTTAAGGGCATGTACTAAGTTTTGGTTGCTGATCATCCAGTCTACTACTCGCAAAGGCTGAGTGCTAGGCAAGTTAGCTTTTATCTGGCTAATATCTTTTACACTATAGGCCATAATCTCAATATCACTTACTGCTTGTGGGTAACGAAAAAAAGATTGCGCTGCAGCTAAGGGCATAAAAATCATGCCAGCGTTATATTCATACATGCCTACATCAAATATTCCAACCACGCGATATGTTTTCATCCTAGGAATATTACCTACTACTGTGGTGTCAAGTTCTGATGCAAGTAGCTTGACTTGGCTGCCTAAGCTTAGCTCTAGAGTTTCAGCAAAAGTTTTACCTACAATAATACCTGCTTCTATCTTACCTGTTGGTATGCCGCTATCATCTAATATAGGTAACTCCATGTCTTGCCAGGCCCCGCTTTGCAAGGCTGAGGCAAGTAGCGGTTTGTTAGCTAAATCTGCAGGCGACATAGCTCGTACCATTGCGCCAGAAGAACTACTGCCACTTATAGCCATAACTTGTGCCTGTACCATGGGGGCTGCGAATTTTACACCTGGTATTTGTCGTACGCCGGCGGCAAGCTCTTCATATTGGGTGATATTCCTTGTAGGAGAGCTTAGGGTTATATGGCCATTTAAGCCAAGGATGCGGTTTATTAGCTCTACTTCATATCCATTCATGACCGCCATTACTATGATCAGGGTGGCAACACCTAAGGTGATTCCCAACAAAGAGAAAGCGGTAATTACTGAAACGAAATTTTCTCGACTCCGAGTGAGAAGGTAGCGTAGAGCGATCATCCATTCAACAGCATACATCTTTACTTGCCTTTGCGTTTTTTGGCGGGAGCTTCCACAGGCAGGGCCTCATCCTTTATATCCTCGGCTAACCCAGCACGTAGTGAACGGATACTGCGGCCTACATCTGCCATAACCTTTGGTAGACGCCCAGCGCCAAAAAGTAGCAGTATGATTAACAAGATAAGTAGTAATTCGCCTATACGTCCAGACATAGCACTGCCTCCTAGTCTTCATCACTGTGTGTGCGCTCGAAGCGCTCATGCTGTTCTTGTGCTTCCAAAGATAGTGTAGCAATTGGGCGTGCTTCTAAACGCTTAATGCCTATTGGTTCGCCTGTTTCTTCGCAATAGCCGTAGCTACAGCTATCTACTCTAGCTATGGCGGCATCGATTTTATCCATCAATTTCCTATAGCGGTCACGTGTACGGAGTTCGAATGCTGTATCGGCGGCAAGAGTGGCCTGGTCCATCATGTCGGGCTGGTTCCATTCTTCACGCTCCAAGTTTTCCAATGTTTGACGCGATTCTTCTTCTAGCTCCTCACGCCATTGCAGCAGTCTTTGACGGAAGTACTCAAGCTGCGGTGGATTCATATACTCTTCATTCTCAGAAGGCCTATAGCCATCAGGTAGGACTATACGTTCATTTTGTGGTAGCTTTTCATTTTCCATAGCTTTATGCCTCAATGCATTTTATTTACTTACTTTAGCAGGGTAGCCAAAATAGTGCAACCGCTATCCTTTGAACAATTTACAAAGCATCAGGGTTATTGATATCTATCACTGCTTGATTGATATCAATCTTATATTTCTTACGTAGGTTTGTAAGATATTGTAATAAAATGACTTCTCCTTGCAGGCGATCAATCTGCGGCTGGTTACCCAATTTCTGTAAACCTTCTTTGGGGGCTGGTATCGTTTCATTTATCTTTGCTATGGCCAGCTTATTCTCTACTTGGACTGGCTTGCTCATTTCACCCACAGATAAGGCCATTAATTCTGCAACCCAGCCTTGGGGTAAACCTTCGGTGTTAGCTCTGCTTAATTTAACCTGGCGGCTAGCAATTGAGAATTTCTCTAACTCTTTTACCTGCTTTAGATCCGCATCTTGCTTTAGTGCATCTTCCAAAGCTTCTATCCCCTGGCTGGCAAGTTTCAATTGATTATTTTTTGTCCACTCTTGAATTAATGTATCTCGTACTGTTTCAAACTCTTTAGGTTGACGTGGTGTATCAGTGTCTATCGTCAAAACAAAGAATTGATCAGCCCCATGTGGCACGACAGAGGAAATTTTGTTAGGCTCTGTGGCAAAGGCCTGTCGCAGTAGTTCTCCACTATTAGCTAGATCTTTATCAGTTGCGCGTTGATCTTCTGTTAGGGTTGCTTTCTGCTCTTTTAATTTATACTTCTGTGTTAGATCATCAAATGGTATTCCATTATGAATATCAGCTTCAACCTGCTGTGCTAAGTTAGCGAGTTGCTCATAACGTTTTTCCTCTAAATATTGCTTTTTTAGTTCTGGCTGAACTTGTTCAAAAGTAAGAGTAGTTTGGGGTAATATATCCATTATATAGAATAGATGGGTTCCTTCTGGGGTTTCTACAGGTATGCTAACCCTATTCTTGTCTGTGTTAAATACTGACTCGCCTAATTTATTTTCAAGCGCTTGACGCACAACCATTTGTGGCTCGACCTTCTGTTTTGGAGCATGTTGTTTTACTAAGTCTGTCCAGCTCTTTCCTGACTCAAATTCTGCTCTGACTTTTTGTGCTTGCTCCAAGGAAGGTAAGGTAATGTATTGGATGTTGCGGCGTTCTGGTAGCTGCATCATTTCTTTGCGTTGTTCGTAGACTGTCTGTAGTTCGGCATCAGAAACATTATTTTGTGGTTCAATATCTGCCAAACGTAAGGCAGCAAAACGTATATCTCGCTTTTGTGGAATATAAAATTGATTACGCTTGTCTTCAAATATAGCCTTAAGCAATTCATCGCTTGGTTGTTCAGTTAATTTGGTTTTGCTTATATCTATTTCATATAAAGTAGCCTTCTTTCCTATATTTACGGCTTGAAAAAGCACCTCAATGAACTGTGGTGGCATGAAGGGATTAGCAAATAAGGTATCTGCTAGGTTTTCATACATCATCTCTTCTTTAACTATTTTAACTAACTGTGCTTCATTCATTCCATTGCTGCGCAGGGCCTCATCTAGTTTATCTTTGTTGAACTTACCTTCTGCATCCAAAAAGTTGGGTTGCGTTGTCAAATATAGTTTTGCCATATCATCACTTACTACTAAACCAGCGCGTCGTGCCTCGGCTAGAAGCAAGGCGCGGTTGATCATTTTATCTGCAAGAGACTGAAAGAAGCCATGCTTTTGTAGTTCTTCTAGGCTAACGCTCTCACCGGTCATAGCCTGCATTTGTTGCACCTGCATACGTACAGCCTCGCGCCACTCATTTTCGGATACCACTATTTTATCCACTTTGAATGCATAACGTGGGCCCATTGGATTGTGCCTGAATAGATCACCTACGCCCCATAGCGCAAAGATCACCAGCAAAAAAACCATCAGCACCTTAACTGCAGCACCATTTAAACGTTGACGAAAGAAATTCAGCATATCTTCTACTTCCATATGATTACGATTGCTACAATTTATACGAAACCACGAGTCTGTAAAGAGGGAAATAACAAATTAGAATATAGCAGCGATTATAGCAACTGCAGTTGTTGGGTAGTAGAGAGGTCAGCATCGCTTTTTTGCCGCTGTTTCTTTGGTGCAATTATCTTATCCTGTGGCTTAGATATTAGTGCATCCTTTGTCTGTATGATCGCATCGCAGCCGCCATCATAGAATTCTAAGTTTACCTTTGCTGCCTGTATTGCTGCGGTTGCAGAGCGCACTAATTTACTAGATCGGTCACGCACTACCGCAAAGCCACGTGCTAATGTCTTGTGGTAATGATAGCTTTCCAATAGCTTGCTAGAAAGTATAAGTGAAGTCTCACAGCGCGTTACAATTTTTTGTATTATATGCTGCATATTGCCTTGCATACGGATAAAGCTTAATTGGCGTGTTTCGAACAATGCATATAGTTGCTGCCACTGTAACTTTGCAGCAGTTGCGACAAAAAGCTGCGATCGACTAGAGTATAGTGTTTGCAAGCCATGAAGTAAGCGCAAAGTCAGTTGATCCATTTGTGCTTGCAAACGAGCGATCGAGCGTGCACTGCTGTGAAAACCTTGAATTGCCGATTGCAAGGCCGCATCCCGCTGGCTAACTAAGTTTGGTAGTGCAGTATTAAGACGAGTGCCTATTATAATGAGATTTTGCTGTAGGTCACGTTTTACTGGAACAGCAATCTCCGCAGCAGCAGTAGGAGTGGGGGCTCTGCGATCTGAAACAAAATCTATAAGAGTAGTATCAGTTTCATGCCCTATAGCAGAGATGATTGGTATGCGCGCTCGGGCTACAGTACGTGCTACTATCTCTTCATTAAAAGGCCAAATATCTTCCACTGAGCCTCCACCCCGCGCCACTATCAGCAGATCGGGAGTTGGAATATGGCTAGGCAAGTCATGAAACCCATCAATAGCACGTGCTACCTGTGCTGCTGCATCGGGCCCCTGTACCAACACACCCCACACCAACACATGTACTGGATAGCGCTCATGGATGCGGTGTAGTATATCTCGGATCACTGCACCACTTGGCGAAGTAATTACTCCAATAACCTGGGGCATGTAGGGTAATGGCTTTTTGCGTGCTGGATCGAATAACCCTTCTGCTGCTAACTGCTTTTTGCGTTGTTCCAACATCTTTAGCAGTGCGCCAACTCCGGCCACTTCCACTCGCTCTACTGTAATCTGATATACTGAGCGACCGGGATAAGTAGATATAGCGCCGGTGCATACTACCTCCAGGCCATCTTCTAGTTTAAAGGGTAAGCGCCCTGCTACTCCTTTCCAGCATATAGCATGGAGTACAGCTTGTTCGTCTTTTAGGCTAAAGTAAACATGACCTGAATCAGCGTACCTTGCTCCGCTTATCTCGCCTTTGACTCTAACTTTAGAAAAAGATTGTTCTATTGTATTCTTGATAGCCCGAGCAATGCCGCTTACCGTATACTCTGTAGCCAAAGCTGCTGTAGGTTCACCTAATTCATTGATATCAGGTAGAAATACTTCCATTTTTTACTCCGCAGCCTTGGGCTTGCTTTCATTATTTGTTTTACTGCCTAGTATGGCGCTAGCTAAAATTAGCGTTGTGGCAAGCACTACTGGTAGTGTGAGCTCAGCATAACCTAAAAGCAACATCCATAAAACTCCTAGCAATGGCATGGCGTAACCAAAGATTGAAAGCATACGGATCTCGCCAAAACGCATAGCATAGCCCCATAGCGCATAGGCTGATCCCCACGGTAGAGTGCCTAGTAATACTATTGCCACCCATTGCTCTATCCCCAGGCTAGAAAGGGGACACGATGGTTCTAGTAACACGTGCAACAGTAAGGCGCTGTTAGAGCAAAGAACTAGGGGTAACGCAACGCAATCGGCGGGTATACTTTTAAACTGACGATTTAAAACCGAATATAATGACCAGATAACTGCATTAGCTAAGCCAAAAAATATTGCATTAAAAGTAGCCCAGGTGGTGACTGCTTCTACTCCTTCTTGGGGTGCCACTAATAGCAATACCCCTGTAGTTCCAATTATAGCTGCCACATAGTGCCACCAGTATAGACGCTGCTTTAATATTATTGCGGCAAATATTAGCGTAAGCACTGGCCAAATATTTAAAGCCAAATATGCAGCCACAGGAGCGCCTGCTTGCATAGCAATCACGAGCGTCAATTCAGCCGCTAACAAGAAGCCGGCATTAATCCAGAAATAACGCCATGATATATAACTTAGGGGTTTGGCTATACCACCATAACGTACATACCATACTGCAAAAAGCACGATCCAAGCACAGGTGCAGGCCAGGCCTAGGAGTAACAGTGGGGGGACTTTACCCGCCATAATCGGTAAAATCGCTAGTAGCGACCATAAAATAATCGCAATAAAGCCGGACCAATTAGCGCGTTTCACTTCACTCATGATATATAAATTCCTTAATTACCGTTATTCTCAGTATGGCTTGCTAGCATCTCTATCAATTCGTCCCACTCACGCTTAGACAGTCCACTTTCTTCCCTGCTCATTTGCTTGCCTGACAGCATGCTTTGCACTACTTGCCAACTCTCAGCGGATAAAGATACGGAATTCAAGCGATAACTTAAAAATGCCTCATAGGTATGCGGTACCCACCGTTCTATAATTCCTAAGATAGCATCAGCATAAGCTCGTATTTCATACTGAGCATGTGCATCGGCACGCAAGCGTACAAAATGCAGCAGGTTATGTAGATCAATCTTCCAATACCATTGGGTATAGAAGTTCACCGGCACATTCATACGTGCAAGCTCACGAGCCAGCCCCTGCTTATCTTTATTTAGAACCTCATCAGTTTGAGGATCGAGGTTTAACATCTCCATATAGTGTGAGTAGCATTGTTCAGAATCAGACTTTAACATATCTAGAACCTGCGCGGCTTCTACGCCCGTTAGTACATCACCTCGTCCCTGCCGATTGCTCTGAGACTGTGCAGCTAAATGATCTGGAGTTGGAATATAGAATTCATTATCTAGAATTGAATATCTCGCAGAGTATTCGTTTACGTTTGCGGTACGATGACGTATCCATTGACGTGCCACAAAAATTGGCAGCTTGACGTGCAGCTTTATTTCACACATTTCAAATGGGGTAGTATGCCAATGCCGTAACAAATAACGAATTAGCCCCCGATCTTCAGTAAGTTTTTTGGTCCCACGCCCATAGGAAACGCGTGCTGCCTGTACTATTGCAGCATCATCTCCCATATAATCCACTACTCGTACAAAGCCGTGGTCTAGTACTTGAAGGGGTTCATATAAAATATCCTCAAGTGCAGGTACTACCGCACGTTTAGTTACCGTGCTTCTATCTTTGGCCTCTGCAATTTCTGCCAATTGTTGTGTTGTAAACGCCATGCCGCCCTCTATTTATTTCCTAGCATTTTTATATAAGTAATGCTCCGCTAGTATAAATAGAAGTGCGGGTTTTGCAAGTTGGGTCTGAAAGCAGGTTTGTATAAGTGGAGTTATCTGTGCTATAAATCTTTTGTTGCTTTTAATTATATAATCAGAATGATGACTAAGGAACGTAAAATAAGGTTACGAGATGATGTGGTTGCAGTTATATGCAAACTCTTCCTAGAATATTTCTTGCCAAATGATAAGTTGTGGTTGTTTGGTTCTAGAGTGGATCCACATAAAAGGGGAGGGGATATAGATTTATATATCGAGACAGGTATAGAAAGTTACGATATTGCTGTTGATAAAAAAATAGCTTTTTTATGCGCACTTGAAAAAGAAATTGGGGATCAAAAAATAGATGTGGTTTTACACCTTACTTCATCTGGCTATAGTTTACCGATTTATGAAGTAGCGAAATCCGAGGGAGTGCAGCTCATATGAATAAATTAACAGAAATTCTGAAGATTGCTGAGATACATGCGGAGAAGATAAAGTATTCTATAAATCGGCTTGGCAATCTATTCCCTATTTCTTCTGTAAAGATACAGAATATATCAGAACAAGATTTTTTATTGCTCGAGCTATTAACTACACGCTTCTCAAAATTACAAGACTTCATGGGAGGTAAGCTTGTGGATGCTTTTTTAGAGGCTAAAGGCGAGCTTATTCATGGAATGACAATGATTGATAAGATTAACAAACTAGAGAAATTGGCTATTCTTGATGATGCAAACATATGGTTTGAAATGAGGACAATGCGTAATCACCTCTCACATGAATACCCAGATCATCCTGAAATCACAGCTAAATATTTAAATCAGCTATTTATGCTAGCGCCAAAATTGCTACTGTTTCTGAACAATATAAAGGAGCGGTCATGAACATTTCAAGTTGGGGGATCCTCGTTATCAAACTTATATAAATATCCTAATACACAAGGAAGCAACGAGTGGCAGATTCCTAAAGGCTATCCGGTCACTGAAATGGAGATTAAGCTATGCACCTTATACAATCACTGTTGGTTATTTTTGGCATCATTGCTATTGGTATTATTTGTGAAAAAAGAAAAGTGCTGAATACTATCCAGGTAGAGGGTTTTGAGATTTTTTTGTTTAAAATAGCGATGCCATGCTATCTCTTTATATCCATATTGCGTCATGATCTTGCAACGCTATTGAATACACAATATATCTGCAGTTACCTGCTTTCATTTTATGCCGTCGCTATGGTTGTGTTGTTTTGCTTCCGAAAAGATAGGACATCTACGATATGCATCAGGATTTTAGCATCAGGGTATGTTAATGCTGCGATTTATGCTTTACCCGTTATCACATTTTTGCTAGGGGACCCAATAGCAGCGATAATTGGTAATCTTTTGCAAGTGGTAGTCATACAATCTATTTTTATCATTATTTTAAGCTTTATTAATCATAAGGAAAAATCAGTACTAGGAAGGCTACTTACTGCGTTTACCACCCCATTGGTTGCAATGCCAATAATCGGATTATTATGCAATTATCTGCAATTCGCCCCACATGCAGTTATTACTACAATAATACAGAACCTTGGCAATAGCGCATCCGGCATAGCTTTATTTACTTTTGGCTTGACTTTAGGAGGTATTAAAATCAGCAAAAAGAATATCAGTAAGGATCTGTTGTTAATAGTTTTGATAAAAAACATTCTACATCCTATCATCGCTTTTTGTATCGGGAAGTACCTATTCTATTTAGAAGGATACTGGCTTTATTCTCTTGTTATTGCCACTGCTGCTCCTACAGCATTTGTTGCATACCTTATTGCGAAACAATTCTCTATAGACCAAGACTTGGTAAGAATTACAGTAGCCTTAACTTCAATATCCTCTTTAGCTTCTCTTACTTTCATAACGTTAATATTAGGGTGATTGTTACATGCTTAAGCTGGCTTATTTTCCTAATTGTAAGTGAGGCAGAAGCCATAAGATAAAATATATAACTATCGCTGCTAGGTAATTATAATATTCACTTATATTTAACATATAAATCCATATTTTATTGTTGCATCCAATGCAAATGCATATATAATCTTTACAGTGCAGGTAAATATGAATGTTATTAATATGTTGGGTCAGTCTTTGGGTGCCGAATTATTGGCATAAAGGAGCTGAATAAGCAAGACACCGAACTTTTA
>JANPII010000135.1:0-3707 GCA_031424915.1 Pseudomonadota bacterium | reverse complement strand
GCCATTATAATAATGCCAAGTTCTTTACCATAATACTGAAGATGGTCAGCACACAGCCTCAACACTACGAAAGCCTACTTTTAGTTGCACGTGCTGCATTGCTTTGTGGTAACGATGAAGAGGCATTACAGGCGCTAAACTCTGCTATAGGGTTGCAAGAGGGCGTACGAGCATGTACTCTTATGGCGGAATATTACCAATGTACCGGTGCTAATGTACCGCAGATTATGGAGTGGCTACGCCGTGCAAGCCGCGCACACGCCGACCGCCCCACTCTATGCTATTATTGGGACGAAGCTGCACAGCAACTAGTCAACCACGCCACACCTACTGGCTTTTTGATTGCTTGCGTTTAAGTATTGGGGAAATACCTTATTTTCATCGCCTCACACACTTCTTCTGCAGTCTGCTGTGCCACTTTATTAGCATCTTGGGTGCCACTGTATAATATACTATATACCTCCTTGTCCTTAAGGCCAGCACGTAGTATACGAATAGGTTCAAGCAACTGCTGAAGTGTTTCATTCAAAATGTTTTTAATAGCAGTATCACCCAATCCTCCGCGCTGGTAATGTGCTTTTAGAGCTGAAATTTCTTCGGAATCAGGATGGAAGGCATCTAAGTAAGCAAACACAGCATTCCCTTCTACTCTACCAGGATCACTAACCTTCAGATGGTTGGGATCGGTAAACATAGCAAAGACTTTACGCCGCACTTCTTCTGCGCTATCGGCCAAGAATATAGCATTCCCCGTTGATTTACTGGCTTTGGACTGTCCATCAATCCCTACTAATCTACTATTTTTAGTTAATATTGCTTCTACTTCATGTAGGCAATTAGTGTTATAGATGCGGTTGAAGCGACGTACTATTTCATTAGTTTGCTCAATCATAGGAACTTGATCCTCTCCTACTGGCACCAAATCTGCTTTAAAGGCGGTTATATCTGCTGCCTGGCTTACTGGATAACATAAAAAGCCTACTGGTAACGACTCGTTATATCCCTTCTGCTGGATCTCAGCTTTTACCGTGGGGTTACGCTCTAAACGCCCTAGAGTTACAAGATTAAGATAGAACGTTGTTAGTTTATAAAGCGCCTCAATCATCGATTGAATAAAGATAGTAGTCTTAGTAGGATCTATCTCTACAGATAAATAATCCTTCGCTATTTCCAACACAGCGTCTCGCACCTTTTGAGGGTCTTCAAAATTATCGGTAAATGCTTGTACATCAGCAATCATAATATATTGCTTATGCTCTTCTTGTAGTCTCACTCTGCTGACCAGCGAACCTACATAATGGCCCAAGTGCAGCTGGCCAGTTGGCCTGTCTCCTGTTAGGACAATCTTACGTGTCATACTATTTCCCCGATATTTTTCTGCTGCAGAATAGCTCCCAGACCCTATATATGCAAGCATTATACTACCTGATACCATCTTTAATTCGGTTAGAATAAGCTAATTAAGCACAAGCTTAAAGCTAGGGCATTACCAGGTTTGGCATATAATTGCATGAGAAAAATTTCATTGCTCAACATGATACATTTGCTGAAAAATTAATGTGGTTATTGCATTATATAATAAATTTGTATTACACTGAGAAGTAAGGGGAGGTGCGCAGCACCAGTTAAGTTTTTAACGAATATTAGGATGCGCAATGATAACATCATCGCAAAAATTACCTATCAGAGTATTATTGATAGAAGATGATGTCGCTGTAGCGAAGGTCATAGAATTGACACTAGCAGCAGAAGGCATCGTATGTGATATTGGAGAGCTCGGACAAGACTGTCTAGAGATGAGCAAACTATATGATTACGATCTTATTATCCTGGATCTTATGCTGCCGGATGTAAATGGATATAATGTGTTAAGGCATATTCGTGAGATAGAAATGAGAGTACCTATTCTTATTCTGTCTGGCCTTAGAACTTCTGAGGAAAAAATTAAGGGCCTGGGCTATGGCGCCGATGATTACCTAACCAAGCCATTCAACCGCGGTGAGTTAATAGCACGCGTCAAAGCAATAGTGCGACGTGCCAAAGGTTATGTAGGTTCCGTCATACAGGTTGATGGCCTAATGATTAACATGGATAAGCATACTACCGCCATCAATGGCCAACCTGTGCACCTTACTGGCAAGGAACAGGCCATGCTAGAACTACTTGCTATCCGTAAAGGTAGTACAGTGACAAAAGAAGCATTTCTCAATCATATATATAATGGTCGTGATGAACCAGAACTCAAGATTATAGATGTCTTCATATGCCGCATGCGTAAGAAATTATGCGAAGCTTCAGCAGGCGTCAATTATATAGAAACTGCCTGGGGAAGAGGATATGCTCTTAAGGAGCCAGCCCCAGTTGACCAACCCTCTGGCTATGCTTAAGCCTCCTCTGGCCTAGTTACACCACCCATTTCTAGTAATATCTGCCATTGATCTGTTGATACAGGCATAACTGACAAACGTGGCTGCCGCAACATAGCAAGCCCTGCTAGCCTAAGTTCTGCCTTAATTTTCTCCAAAGATATTACATGCGGCAATGTTTGTATTGCTTCTATTTTGACAACTACAAACCTGCCAGTATCATCTACCGGGTCAGGCCTTGCCTCCTGTACTACCTTGGCAATACCTAAAATACGACGTTCTGACCCAGTGTGATAAAATAGAGCTAAGTCCCCAAGTCGCATTTGCTGCATATAGTTACGCGCCTGAAAATTGCGTACCCCATCCCATATCGCCACCTTCTCTTGCAGCAATCTCTGCCAAGAATAATCTTCAGCTTCTGATTTCAATAACCAATATTGTGGGGCCATGTTATGTTCCTAGATTATAAACTCATCCCCATCGGCTTTACCTCTGCAGTAGAATTTATTTCTTCAAGTAAGTCCTTTGCCTCTCCCACTAGCACACACAAGAAGTGCAGTTTATTATTTGATTGATTAGCTGGCATATTTGCAAATTTCTGGAGTTCATTATAGTTATACTCATCAATCTGCAAAGTTTTTAAAGCATTGCTCCATTTCTCACCAATCTTCCATTTTTCCTTTGGCCGTGAGGGATCAGCACCCAATTTCAAGTTTGGCCAATTATCTGACAGTTCTTCTTTCAACTCATCAATTAATATACCTAGAACTCCCCTGGCAGCAAGTTTTGTTGCTAGGTCTTCGGTCTCAACTATCTTAGCTTTTGGGGGGTCATCCAATATATGTCCCGCCTCTCCAAACAGTAATATTACTTTATTTAAAGTATCTGCCTTACCCAAATTTTTATAGCGCTGATATACTGCTGCATAATCCTTATTACTGTCCAACCCTAGGAAGTCATCAGCCAACTTTCGGCTAGTCTTTTTTGCGTTTTCAGCTTGCTCGTGTATTTTTAATTCCGTCTTTGTTTGCTGCAATTCAACTGCTATTTCCCCCAGTGCCACACCTGTAAACCCACTCTTTAACTCCCCAGCCTTCTTGTGTACTTCACTTAAGCTCTTCGCTTCATCATAATATGCATCTTTCCAGTTATTGCTTAGTCCTAATGCTATACCTAGGGTTAAGGCTGAAGTCACCATAACTAACCCTGCTGCGCTCATCAATGCAGCATCTAGGGTGATGCCTGGGGAAAGCGTGAATAACAACTCCATAGCACCCAAATGCATACCCAATGGCCCTGCTGAAGCCAGTAATACACCCACAGCAAGGCGCGCTTTATCTG
>JANPII010000134.1:0-2614 GCA_031424915.1 Pseudomonadota bacterium | reverse complement strand
TTAACTATCGCTCTACTACCGAGCCAGTAGGAGCTTTGCATTCATGCCAAATCTTTCTAGCAGCATTAGAGTTATCAACTCTAGGCTCTTTAGAGGGGAGGCCATAAGATTGGCTCTTCATAACGGGTAACTCCGTTATCTGGCTAACTTCTTTTGCAGCTTCATATTGTGTTATCCCCTGTACATAGGCACAATAGCTGATTATATCATCACCTCCTTCCCCGGTAGCAAATTCACACCATTTACCGCTGAGAGTGTTGATCTTAAACGAACCTAAATCGTGATCAACACGCCTAGGATTAAGAGCGATATACTCATGCCCTTCTACTTTACCCATAGGGGCAAGTGTGCTCGCTATACCTAAGATGTTGTACCTGTTTTGCCGTATAACCTGCTCAAAGAGTGTATACATATTACACCTCACTCTTTACATATTGATCATAGGAAGGCTGGGCAATCAGCTGACGAATGTCTTCCACGCGCCACGCAGTAACCCTTGGCCCTAGCTTGACAGGCTTAGGAAAGCGTCCTGTCTTAACACCCTCCCACCAAGTAGATTTACTAACTGGTATTAGTTTAAGGATTGCAGAAAGCCGGAGAAACCCGGTTTCTGGCAGGGAAATGTTTAGTAACATAGTAAGACCTCCAATTCATATTGCTGTAATACGAAGCCATACTATGTCGTTTATTTAGGAGCTAAGACGAATTCGTCTTAGCTCAATAAATTTTTTTCTGCTAAGGGAAGGTAGCTTTATATATGTTCCGAGGAGGGGTCATCTTCTGTGATGTGCATAAGCTCTATCCATTCTTCGCTATCGTGAGATATGCTAAAACCAAGCTCTCGTAGCCTGTTTATAAATCCATCAAACAAGTTTACTTGGTTAGCCCGACGCTTTCTGAGCGCCCTAATCATCTCTTCGAGTATTTTGGAAAGAGAAATGCGCTCCTTAGCGATGTTCTTAGATCGAATGCCGGTAGCGATGAATTTGTCTTCTTTTTCGACTAACTCCTTTCCTCGCTTGATATATTTGCGTAGAGTGTCCATGCTCACCCCAGACGCTTTACCTTCTATCGAATCAAATATACGTCGGATAACTGGAGACCGCCGAGGTGCTAGTATATGAACGTAATCGTAATATGTCACAGCAATACAATATATCATTGCTGCCATCCAGCAATTAACTGCATAGGGGTCAGAAGTATCCTGCAAAAGAGTTCTGCCTGAGGCCTCAAGCTTAGAAAGCGCTTCAAAAAGCATTTTACTAGTACGCGTGCTGCTTGGGTTACCGCCCCTAAAATAAGCCTTCAGCTCTCTGTCCAAAACTGCAATACCCAACAAGCCTGAACAGTAGGTAGCTTCATCATACAGTTCATCGTAAACCCTATCTATTTCTATAGCTTCTGTTAACTTTTCTTCAATGCTTTTTAGCTTGCCCTCAATATAAGTGCGAAGAAGTGCAAGGGCTTTACCTTCAATTAGAGTATTATTTTGACCGGCGGCCAATCCCTTCTCGTATAGCTTTATAAACTGTCCAAGCTCCTTAAATTCAAGTGCATTTTGTTTCCTTATACTATGTTTTAGCTTAAATAACGCACCTAACGTATATAACATAGGATGTTTTTTATTCTCTAATAACTCTAATGCCCACATTTTCATCATCTCCTGAAATTTACTTTTATAACTTGCCCCATGCCAGCTGCCTCATCGAGGTAATCCGCCCACCATTGCATCATTTCACGGCGTTCTGGAAGGTATTGAGCATGGTTATAACTGGCACGCACTTTATTACGTTCAGCATGAGCTAGCTGGCGTTCTATTACATCTGGCCGGAAGCCCTGCTCGTTTAATACTGTAGATGCAGTAGAACGAAACCCATGTCCTGTAGCGCGTGAGTGATAACCCATACGATATAAAGCGCCAAGCATAGTATTTTCACTCATAAACTTGTTTGGATTGTTTTGCCCGGGGAATAAGTACTGAGTATTGCCTGTGTACTTATGTAACTCTCGCAGGATAGCAATAGCCTGTCTGGATAGGGGTACGATATGTTGTTCGCGCATCTTCATTCTTTCTGCAGGGATACGCCACTCGGCCTTTTCAAAGTTAATCTCAGCCCATTCAGCAGCCCGCAGTTCAGTAGTACGTACGAAAGTGAGAAGCAGCAAACGTAGCGCCAGCTTAGTCTCTATAAAGCCCTCATAGGCTTCTAGTTTCGATAAAAACTCCGGCAGCTCAGAAGCTTTGAGATGCGAGTAATTCCTTTTAGTGCGGGTTTTTAATGCTCCCTTTAGGTCTGCAGCAGGGTTGCGTTCTGCACGGCCAATAGCAATACCGTAACGAAAAATCTGGCCACATGTTTGAGTGGCGCGGTGAGCTATATCTATAGCCCCCCGTTTTTCTATGCTGCGTATCGCCTCCAATAATTCCGGAGCAGTAATGGCATTTATAGGCCTTTGGCCAAGAGTAGGGAAGATATCGCCTTCTAAGCGACGCAATTGTACCGATACCGCGTCATCCGGTAGCCGGGATGACGCCTTGCTTGGGAGCAAGCGCCGCGGAATTTGTTAGACTAGGCCGATGACACAACTCGCCTCGCTCGATCCCGACGATCTC
>JANPII010000133.1:0-7567 GCA_031424915.1 Pseudomonadota bacterium | reverse complement strand
CTCTAATACATGCCCAATTTCATGCATTAATACTCCTCCGGCAATATGCCGTATTACTACTTGGTGGATTTTTTCAGTCCGGAAAGCATTAAACCAATAATTAAAAATATTGCCTTCAATAACTCTACATAACCCTAGCTCGCGATGGTAGTTCTGCCGCTCTGCTACATAAAAGCTCAGCAATCCATTCATCGCTCTAGTTGCCATGAGATCAAGAATCGGTTTGAACATTATGTGCCTATATAGCCGTTTTAATAGCTTCATAAATTCATCATGGTTCCCTTCTCCTTCGCCCACAGCATAGCTACCCAGTATCGCTAAGGGATCATAATTCATAACTGCTAAGTTTTTGCTTGCCATATTTGAAATGCCTGTTCTTAGAGAAAATTTTATTCAAATACTATTTTTTCTATACAATTGGCACCAGTAATAATAGGGACAGTACCTCCACCTACTAGTGTATAATTGCAATTAGTAGCTACAAAATTCCTTACATATGTTGGGGGATTGCTATAGTCATCTGAGGTGCGTATTACGCTTGTTTCTTCTATTCCTATGCTCATTGTGGCGCTTTTGCCGTCTGGAGACACTTCCAATGCACCCAATGTTGCCATATAAGTATACTCTCCGCGTACTGTTACTATCTTGCTTACTGCTTTGATATACTGGTCGCGGGTATAGTCTATATCTTCCATGCTCTGAGGATTATCTAAATCACCTGGAGATACTAATATGCTCTTTTTATGAATACTAGCCCCGGGGCTCATATAGTATTCGAAGAATGATTTAATTCGGTAGGGTAGACGAGAATTCATGTTGGCGTTCATTTGAGCCACTAAGTTTTCTACAGATTCATGTGATAATGCGGGTGCTTGTGTTGGAGTTGGAACTTCCGCAAACGATAATAATGCTGCACTCAGACTAAGGGCAACACATATCCCTAACAGGGCAAATTTCTTCATCTTTCACCTTATTTATTGCTCTTATTAACCGCCACAAGAAGGCGCTATATACTCATTTAACCCGAAAAGACAGTCATCGGCTAAAATCAGTGTATATGCTAAATTATAGCCTATAGAGTATGTTACAGTCAATAGACTTTAAAAATTTGCTATGCTATACGAGTGTAAGTATTCAATATAGTGTATGATTTATCTTTTAGCCACCCTATTATCCAAGTTGGCTAAGTATGGATGAGCTTTGAAAGCAGCTACTATAGAAGCTATCGAACTTAGGCAAAAAATGCCTAAGTCCAAGATAAGGGTATTAGAGAGAACATATTCGTAAGTGGTAGACAAAGATTCAGTTATCCAGATTTTCTGGAGAGCTATGGTAAGAACTAAACTCATCTTAAATAAGGTAAGAACATGAGCGTATGGCGATTTATGCTAGAGGTAAGTAAACCTTATAGGCTATATATATGGGGTATTGTCCTAGCTATGTGCTTTATAGCAGCAGATAAAAACATTAAGCCCTACCTAATTAAAACTATTATTGATGCTGTGAATGTTAGAGACTACAGCAATATGGGCGTGATCATTGCTATATATGCTATAGTACAATTCATAATGGTAGCTTCTTGGACATTATTTGATTTATGCAACAATCGGCTATACCCACAGATGAAGGGGCATATAACCAGAATTCTCCTACAGAAAATCGGCCTTTATCCCTACACCTTTTTTCAAAACCATCTTTCTGGCTCTATTTCTTCTAAAATTAGTGACGCAGCAAAGCTAACGCCGCAATTGATCACCACTATGATACTAGAGCTATTTCAGATCTCAGTAGTACTGCTAATCAGCATTATATTGCTTGCACGGGTGCACTATGGTTTTAGCTTGGCGATTATTATATGGGTAGCTTTATTTTGTGGAATTGGCTACAGGGCAGTACGTAAAGCAAGCTTCTTAACAACGCATAGAGCAGAATCAGATTCACGGATTTGGGGTGATGTTGTGGATCATATTACCAATATGTTTGCTGTAAAGATTTTTACCTCTTTGCATCATGAACATCAACGAATTGATCATTTGCAGGAGGATTATCGTGTCAAAAGCATGGTAGTAGGCAATTACCTGATGCGGTTTTACATAACACAGGGCCTTCTCTTCTCCTGCTATATACTACTTTGCCTTTATAGTACAATTAGGCTGCACCAAAGTGGCCAAATTACCTCGGGAGATTTTGCCTTAATCTTTATGTTAAATTTTGAGCTCGTGAGCTGGTTGTTTCAGCTAGCTGACATTATGAAGGAGTTTATTACCAATTGGGGAACGGTAGGTCAGGCTCTATCTTTGCTAGAAGTGCCAGGAGAAACGGAAGATCAACCTAATGCCAAAGCTCTCGTCATCAAGCATGGTGAGATTACTTTTGATAAAGTAAAGTTTCACTATAAAGGCACTGAGCCATTATTTCAGAACAAAACGGTAACCATTGAAGCAAGGCAAAAGGTAGGACTAGTTGGCTACTCTGGGGGTGGCAAGTCTACTTTTGTGAGCTTAATACTTAGGCTTTATGATGTTACTGATGGACGTATTTTGATCGATGGCCAAGATATACGCACGGTTACTCAAGATTCGTTACGTGCAAACATTGGTATGATACCCCAGGATCCTTCTTTGTTTCACCGTACGCTTATGGAAAATATACGCTATGGTCGTATTGAGGCAAATGACGATGAAGTGATAGTAGCAGCACGGAAAGCCCATGCTCATGAATTTATAATAAAGCTACCACATGGCTATGAATCACTTGTAGGTGAACGAGGAGTCAAGCTTTCTGGTGGACAACGCCAGCGTATTGCTATTGCGCGCGCTATTCTCAAAAACGCTCCTATTCTAATATTAGATGAAGCGACATCACAGCTTGACTCAATTACAGAAAGCGCTATACAAGAGTCGTTATGGAATCTGATTCAGGGTAAAACTACTATAGTTATTGCGCATCGCCTTTCCACCCTGCTTCATATGGACCGCATTCTTGTATTTGACAAGGGTAAGATAGTAGAAGACGGTACCCACAGAGAGCTACTGGCTAGAGGTGGGTTATATAAAACCCTATGGGATGCGCAAGTGGGCGGGTTCTTGCCTGATAAAATTAATGAAGAAGCATGAGCAATTTACTTCATAATATTGATGTGAGCCATTTTTTTAAAGCGTGCATGACATTTGAGAAATTTAACAACGGAGCAAGAGAAGGCTGGGGCCATTCAGGCATTTGCGTTTTCTTATGAGCTTGCTTGGAAAACGATGAAACGTATATTACATACAAAAGGTATTGATGCGCGCTCTCCAAGAGACTGTTTTAGAGAAGCAGCTTCTATAGGTATGATTCTAATCCCAAAGAATGGTTCATCTTTATTGAAAAAAGAAATTTAACAGTTCATACCTATGAGGAGAGAGTTGTAGAAGAGATCTTGGCTATCTTTGATTCTTTCTCTAATGCTTTAAAAGAGCTAATGAATTATATTGAAAATGAAAAGAAGCTCTGTAAGGATCTTGGAAGGTCATCAACATAGGCTTCATTGTAAAGCAATTTATTGTGTATTAATATCAAAAGTGAATAACTTAATAGGCACAATATGACATATATCCCCTCGTCTACTTCCTCAATTAATCGTCGAGTTATTAATAATATACAGCATGCATCCAATGCTATGAATAAGCAGTATGCCAATATTAGCTCGGGTAAATCTGCAAATCGATGGTCTGATTTAGAGGCCTACGATAGTGCAGCCTTGCAAGAATTGGAGGCCAGAATAATGAGCTGTAGTGCAGAAATGAACTTATATCGTGCTCAGGAACGAAAGATAGAAGGTATAGCTCGGTCTATGCAAAACATTAATGACATTGTATCCAAAACAATCTATGACACACTGCAAGCTAAAAATCCAGTATTCGGGAAACAGGTGCCGCTTAGAATATCTTCAGCGCAACGACTAGAAGCTTTGCAAATAGAATTATCCGCCTCTTACGAAGGAGATTACCTATTTGGGGGCTTTAAAACTAACACTCCTCCTGTCAGCGATATCGTAAATCACTCAAATTTAACTCGTGCAGGGCAGCCAAATAATAGCTATTACCTAGGTGATCAACCACCTGATGTGATTACAGCAGGTGCTAGTATGTTTCAAAAAACTATTGCTGCATTGCACTTACTTAAAACGGGCGATAATACCCAATATGATCGTGCCTTAGAATGGTTGCAACAGTCCGGGGAGGAAATTATAACTGAAATGACAAAACTTCATAGTCAATCGCATAATCTTAAAGAGCAAATACGGACAACACAGGACCTGCAAGACCACCTAGGCGAAGAGAAGTATAAGATAATTGGGCTGGATTTACCAACAGCCATGATAGAGTTGGAAAATCAAGTTAATACGCTTAATGCTACCTTTATGGCTACTGCTCATACTCAGCAACTGTCTTTAGTGAATTACTTAAAGTAGTGCTAATACAGTGTCCGTTCACGTCACTGGCTAGCCCTTTAAGCCCCAATTTTGAATTAGCTTAATGGTGTAAGGTGCATAAAATCGCCGTTGCGAGCGCCAAAAGGCGCATGGTGATTCATTGAATGTTAGTTTTCTGGATTGCTGAGCCATCTAAAGATAGCTCGCAATGATGGTATTATACCAAGTTTAGGAAATAAGTGCACACTTGAAAATTTTTGTGGAATTTTGGCATATCTTTGAGACGCCTGTATTCAAATACTTGCGCGAAAATGGTATGTTAAAATTACCAAATAGGCGCCGCTTCAAGTGTATAGTTATTTTCTAGATTTGGTATAACTGCGACTTTTAAGCCATTATACTACCTTATCTAATCCGAAACTGGGGTGTATAGGATTAGACGTATCATTAAAAGAGAAATGTATCAGGCAGAGTAAAAATTAGTGCTTGCCTGATACCAAGCTTGGTATACATCAAGAACTAGATTTGGTATTATTATTCACCTTAGCTTGCAGCATATCAATCAAACTGTGAATACCCGAATGTTTCAGTACGGAGCTAAAATCTGATCTTTGAGTAGAAAGCAAGCTTACATTCTCAGCAATAATATCATGTATCTTAAAAGTAGCGCCACTGCTGGCAAGCAGATAAGTTAAGTTGATATTAGTGTCATTATCGGGGCTAGATACGCTCATAGAAATGGCATACTGTCCTTGACCACGTTCGGTGACTCCTTTGATCGTATATCGATGCGCATGATAATGACGAAACTTAGGTACATAAAGAGAAAGCAGATACGCATGATATGTTTGGCAATATTGTGCTGCAGTATTAGGATCTAAGCTACGCCAATTTGCACCTAAAGCAGAACGGGCCATAAAGTCAACATCCACTACTTCTGAAAATAGCTCCTTTAATTTTTGCTGTTTAGCATCCTCATTTAATTCCTTATTATCTAATACAGCTAACACACGTCGAGCGGTAGCATCTACAAAAGCACCGGCATCTTCTGCAGCTGTGGCTGTTATAGGCAACCATAAAAATAAAATCAAAAATAGATATTTATACATTGAAAACATTAGCTCTCATCTCCATTGTCTTTTATGTGCGTTTGAGCGAAAAGACTACGCACTGTAACATATTCATCCATAGCCGAAAGCTCAATATGCTCGACTACCTCATGATATTGGTCCTTACTATCTACTAAAGCTACTCCAGCTAGTGCTGCTTTAGTATCACCATCAAACACATAAGTAAAGGGGTTACTTGCATAATCAGCGATATCTCCTACTACTTTACGTGGAGAAGAGGGACCTAATATCGGCATTACTAGATATATACCGGATGGAACGCCGTACACTTTTAATGTGCTATCAAACCCATATTCCTTACGTTCAAAGCCGGCTTCTTTAGCTACATCATGTAGCCCTCCTATTCCTAGGATGCTGTTTGTCAAAAAACGGCCACAGGCATTAGCCATATCATCCATTTCTCCTTGTAATAGGGCATTCAGAGCAGTAACTGGTTCTAGCATATTGTGAGTGGCATTATGCACCATCTCACGACCAAATTTTGGCACTATTTTCCTATAAGTCCAAACTACAGGGTCAAAGATAACTTTATCCAGCGCTTTGTTAAACTGAAATATCCCCCGATTTACCGGCTCTAAAGGATCAGAAATTTCAATATCCACCGCCTCATTTTCATACTCTTGTGCTTGTGCGTTATTCTGGCTTAGGCCTGTAAGCATGAAGGCTGATATAAGTATTGTATGGCATAGTAATTTCGCTGATTTCACCATGATTTCTGCCCCATTTGTTATGTTGATTCCTATTTTTAGGTTACCACACTATATACTAAAAATCATCACCTTTCCGCTATCCTCCCCTACAAATTTTATATCTTTTTCTTGTAATAAGTGCAAACCCTCTTTTTCAGCGGTAGTTTTAATAAAGTCAGGGGAGTAAAAAAAGCATTCAAGGTAACGATCAAATTCTATAGCGCTTTCTGCATCGTCGGAAGTCTTAAAAGAAAGAGCTAAGATGCCACTCTTAGATATTAAGTTGCGTACATTAAGAAAAAAACTAGGTACATCTGGAATATAGCCTAAGATGTTTGAAGCAATCACTACATCAAAAGGCTCTTGTTTGTTTTCGCGTTGGGAAGCAATAAAATTTTGTATACTGGTGTTCTCAAGCCTTGAGTAAACACTCAATTTGTCACGTACACGTGCGCTGCTGAGCTGTATCATCTTAGGAGAAATATCAACCCCTACAATGCTACTGGCAAGTCGCGCATCACGTATTAACTGACCTATATATCCTGTGCCGCATCCTAGATCAACTATCAAATTACCATATGGCTTAGCATGTGTCTGTAAATGTTCGTTAATCATTGCAAATAAGATATCTTGGGGGGTATCAACGCGTCCTTCAAGAAATGTCGCATCGTATTGCGCAGAAATTTGATTGAAATTCGTAAGAACGATAGAAGGGGGAATTTCTGTAACACTCTCAACTTTATTGTGAATTATGCTTAAGCAAAACTGCGCTTCTGGAACAAGGTCTTTTTCCTCAGTTGCTAAATACTGTTTAAAATATTTCTCAGCTTTTTCAAGCTTAAGTTGTTGATAATAACAACGCCCTAGGTAGTAATAAGCCGAATGGATGTTGTGATTAAAGAAAAGGGCGATACGGAATCTGAGGGTGCTATCACTGAAGTTACCGCAATTCAGGTGATACAGGCCTAACTCAAAGTTAGTGCGCGGTAGGTCATTGATCTTAAGCAGCAAGTCATTATATGCAGCCGCTCCCTCTAACTTAAAATTAGCCAACCATCTTTTTATTATCGCAGGCAAGGCTTTAAAATGTATTGTTGCCACCAGATTCCGATAAAAACCCCACCATTTCTGCAATATATTACTATGTTGTTCTTTCATAATATCTCCCTATATAGACCTATGAGTATATCCCCTCAACCCTCAATTGCAATCAAAACTACCCTTTCAACTTGCCAGGGCTCTCAGGGCCAAGACATGAGATATAGGAAAGGAATATTTTTGCTATTAATTTGAGGATTAAAATGGTGAATAAAAATTAAGAACAGATCTGCAAG
>JANPII010000132.1:0-17632 GCA_031424915.1 Pseudomonadota bacterium | reverse complement strand
TCCTGGATATTATAAGCCAAGCCTATACGCACCGCCAAAGGATAATTCAAAGCAACTCGATCATAGTAACCTCCTCCATAACCCAGTCTATTACATCTATTATCAAACCCCAGTAACGGTACCAATATAACGCTTGGCTCTACTAAAAGAGCGGTAGATACAGGCTCTTTTGTAGCAAATTGACTTGCCACAAGCTTCTGCCCCATCTGCCAGGCCTTAAACTCCAAGCTCTTATCTCGAATACAGGGTAGAGCAAGTTTATATCCCATTTGGGTTAATTGCTGCATTACCTTAAGCATATCTAGCTCTCCCGGAAGTGGATAATATCCGGCAATAATGTTAGAGTCACCCAACTGCGGAATTTGCTTTAATTGCATTAAAAGCTTTTCTATAATATTCAGCAGTGCATGCGTGCGTTTTGGCTCTTTAAGCTGAAATCTTTTTTCTTTTAGATGTTGGCGCAAAACCTGTTTCATGATTTAGAAGGTATGGAATTGTTTATGTGATTGAGATACAACAAGACTACTTATACCAAGTCTAGGAAATAAATTCACACTTGAAGCGGCGCCTTTTTGGTAATTTTAACCTACCATTTTCGCGCAAGTATTTGAATACAGGCGTCTCAAAGATGTGCCAAAATTCCACAAAAATTCTTGCTTCAAGTGTGAATTTATTTCCTAGACTTGGTATTAGTAATTCAAGCAGCCCTCTTGAAACTATATAGAAATCACACTATTTTATATTTCAGTATACAGATTTATGGAGAAAAGAAAATGGTGCTAGAAGAACATAAGCAAAGTGATATAACCGCGCCTAGCGAAGTAACAACTGATGATTCCCCTGCTCAGGAAAAAGACGAAGTTAATGCAAATTGCGAAGAACAGGTCAAGCAGCTAGAATCGAAAATTACTGAGTTAAATGAAAAAGTGCTGCGAGTCTACGCAGAAGCTGAAAATATGAAACGTCGTTTAACCAAAGAGATTGAAGATGCCGCCCGTTACTCCATATCCAATTTCGCCCATGATATGATCGAAGTGCTGGAAAACCTATATCGTGCTATAGATAGCATTCCTAAAGAAGAGATAGAGCATGATAAAATAACAAAAAGCATACATCATGGTATAGAGATGACGCGCACCTTTATGCTTAACAACCTGGAGAAGCATGGCATTAAGCGCTTGTATCCTGTAGATCAGGAGTTCGACCATAACTTTCATCAGGCTTTAAGCCAAGTTGAGGTAGAAGATAAGGCTCCAGGCACTATAATTCAGGTGGTGCAGGCTGGCTATATAGTTAAGGATAGGTTACTACGCCCAGCTTTGGTCATAGTATCCTCAGCTGTTTCAGGGCAGTAAAATTTGTTGTTTTTACTCTTGCGTGTATGCCTTTCCAATGTATATTGTTCCTTCTTGGTTTATATGCGTAACTAATACCAAGTCTAGGAAATAAGTACACACTTATCCCTTATTAAAAAATCATCAGAGAGAATCGTATGCTTCGCAAAATGCCATTCCTTTTAGTGGCAATTATAATAGCCATTATACTTTTAGATCCCCTTATACCCCTGTTAGTTAAACAGGTACTCTATTCTATTAGCTTAAGCATCAAGACTATTATTATATTATTACTGCCGCTTATTATTTTTGGCCTACTATTTAAGGCTGCAGTAATGCTATCTAATAACGCCACTCGCGTCATCGGCATGATTTTGGCGCTTGTATGCTGCTCTAATTTTATCTCCACATTTTTGAGCCATTACATAGGAGCATGGATATATCAGTTTAATTTGTCCATGATTGCACCTAAATCAAGCTCAGGCCTAGAGCCACTTTGGTCTCTTAATATTCCAAAGATTATTGCCAATGACAAGGCTATGTTTGCTGGTATCATTTTCGGTATTATCTCATCCAAATGCTATCCCCATTTAGCTAGTAAGATAGCTACTAAAATGGAGCGGTGGATTAACAAACTACTTAAAGGGTTTACCTATCTGATCCCGCTCTTTGTTGCAGGGTTTGTGGTTAAGCTTCAGTATGACGGTGTGGTTGGCACTATAATAAAAGATTATACCGCTATATTTGCACTCATTGCTTTGGCGCAATTCAGCTATATAACACTAGCATACTTCCTGTTAAATGGCTCTAAAGGCTTTATATCCAGCATTCAAAATATGCTGCCTGCAGCCATTAGTGGGTTTAGTACAATGTCTAGTGCTGCTAGTATGCCGCTTACAATTATAGGGGCCGAGAGTAATGCTAAAAATAAAGATTTAGCACGCTCTGTTATTCCGGCCACTGTTAATATTCATTTGGTTGGCGATTGCTTTGCGATACCAATCTTTGCGTATGCGGTATTGAAAAGCTTTGGCATGGATGAGCCAAGCTTACTTAATTATATGATTTTTACCTTTTATTTTGTACTGGCAAAATTCTCAGTGGCGGCGCTACCTGGTGGGGGCATTATCGTCATGTTACCAATACTAGAAAGTTACCTTGGCTTTAATGCCGAGATGATGTCCCTAATTACTGCGCTTTACATCCTCTTTGATCCAGTGATTACCTGTGCTAACATTTTAGGCAACGGTGCATTTGCCCAGATGATTGACCGGCTTATTGGCTTGCCTGCTAAAACCCAAAGAGACCATCAACATAGCTAACTTTCAGTGCACGCCAACTTGAGCCATCGTAAACGCAAGGGCGCATTTCATCACAGACCCATAGAAACATACCCTTGCGCGGTTTTATCCATACCCAATTGCCGCTAGCAGCAACTACTAGGTGCTGCACACCGCCAACCCACGACCAAGCACTGTCCGCTGCTTCAGGTACAATATATATTTCACCATGGTGCAAATGAGGATCAGGCGGAGGCGTTTTTAAAGTGCGCGATTCAACACATGGCAGCATAAGTGAGTCAATCCTCAATAAGGCCTCATTAATTAGAAACTCTTTTTGTGTTTGATTCGGATAAATATACCCCATGTTAAAGCGTGGTGTGGCGTGTTCCATGTCGACCTCTGCTATAGATATAGGATGCAACATGCACCATCTACCTTAGGCCCGGAAGTCCCCCTTGGGGGGAATCTTCTGCATAATCGTTAAGAAAATAATTTAGGATACTAGATTAGTGCCATCTTCTCGCCATTAATCAGCTTCTCTAAGCCCATATTAACTAGATTACAGGTCATAAACATACCCAAAGCAAAGCCGACGTTAAAAGCATGGCCCATTGAGATATTATTCATGAGATAACTGGGCCTCCGGCTGTAGCTAATGCTGTGAAAGATGCTGTGGCAATACATTGCGATACTCTACCTAGCACTAAGTTAGGATCTTGAGAGCGTGTAACACCAGGAATGGGTTTGTAAAATAATCCCCCATTTAAACCTCCTAGACCTAAAGCAATAGTTCCTTCAATAGCCAAAGCTTCTAGACCTATCACAGGCAATACTGAACCAATCCCGTAATGTATTCCCCCAAGAGTTACGGCTACGGAAGCTAATGCTCCTAGTATTGCAATCGCACTTATTATTCCCACCGTTCCAATATTTAGGCTTTTTTCCCAGTTTCTAGATACCTGCATTACTCTGTCTATATTGCTTTTGTTATTCAAATAGGCTTCTAGAGTGTCGTAATGTTGTTTTAGAACTTGGAAATCTGTAGCATTAGTACTTTGTGTTTTATCAGTGTGGGTATTACGAGCTTCTGTATAGTACTTCGCTTTTGTCTCTTTCAGGCTTTTTTCTATTGCAGCGTCAGACCACACGTCTTTTATACCAAAAGCCTTAGCACTATAGGCAATTTCAGCACGATATTTTTCTAAATTATCTTGCATTACCCAAATAAGCTTAAATACAGCGGCATTAGGATTACTATCAGAAGGTTGTGCCTCAACTTGAGGACGCACAGCTACAGCTACATGAGAAAGAATCGAGCAGTACAAAATAGTGGTGCCTATCACTGCCATCCATACACCAGCAATAGCCAAGGCTTCACCAAGTACTACATCAGAACCTACATTTAGCAAAGTCCATTCTGCTTCTAATCCCATCCCCACTAAGCCAGTGGCGCAGGTAGCTATCCCCACACAAGACACCACTCCCCAAGGCAAGGATGAATATAACACGTTATCATAAGCACGGCTCTGTAGCGCTTGTGTTATATGCTTATTGACGCTATCATCTCTGCCTGTGGCCTTTAACGCAATTAATTCTGATACCACCATCCAACGTATTCCACCCAAGGTGTTTATTTCTGTCTCCCAATCAATTGGCTTGGCAAGGTATTTGTTTTGTATAAGAATCAGCGCATTATTCCAAAAACTCACCACAGTTAGGTCATTTTTTACACTCTCTTTTAATAGTTTAAGCAGTCGCGCAATTTCCTCAACTTGCTCTGAGTCGCTAGGCTTACACCTCTGCCACAATTCTTTAAGTGCACTTTTGAACTCTGCTGCCGAGACAGACCGGGTAGATGTTTCAGTATCCATGACTTCTACACTGTCAAACTCACACCTGTCAATTAATTCTGATACTTTATCTATCATAATAACTCTCCATTCATCTTTATTATAAATTAATAACTTCTTTTTTCACATACTCCTGAAAGCTAAACATGCAGTTAAATTTTATGTATACATTCTACAATATTAGTAACTATATGCAAGAGAATATTGCCCTCTGAAGTAAATTAAATAATAAATATAGCAATAAATTAAGCGAATGTATCTGTTCAGCCTCCACCAGGCGTACCTTGCCTTTTTAGTGTTGGTAACAATGCTATTGAAGTATTCATGTTATACCAAGTCTAGGAAATAACTATACACTTGAAAATTTTTGTGGAATTTTGGCATATCTTTGAGACGCCTGTATTCAAATACTTGCGCGAAAATGGTATGGTAAAATTACCAAAAAGGCGCAGCTTCAAGTGTATAGTTTTTCTTAGATTTGGTATAACTTGTGAGTTGAGTGGGTAAGAGACGAGATTTAGTAATTGCTGAAAAGAATAGTGGTTGTCTTCCTGGAAGCCTCGAGTGCCTCATAGGCGGGCACTTACGAGAGGCTATCCAGGATCCAGTTATATTCTCCTGTGTGGTCAAGCCACACAATGACATCCCACTGGTGTTTTCGTCCACTCAACCGAACAGATACACCGAATGCAATAATACCTAACCCTTAAGGAGAGCCAAAAGCTCTACACTCCCTCATCACCACCCAAATCTTCGCTGTCCACTATTTTATGCAGGCGGGGACCTAAATAAATTATCTGGCGCATAGCTTTGCCCTTGCACTTAGCTGCCACGTCTTGAGCAGAGCTCGCCTCCATTTTCACTTCAGTGCCGTCTTCCATTATCACTTGATACAGATGCGACGTATCCTTATAGTAGTAATTAGTAGAAAACTGATAGGGTACAAACTGTCGTAGCTGCTGTGCTTTATCAGCCTTAATATCTACAGCCTCTATCTTTGCTGGCGTAGCAGGCTCTTCTTCCGGTATAGTATCTTCCTGCTTTTTTGCCTCAACTTGAGGTGTACCCTCAATGTTAGACAACTCTTCTATAATCTCGTTTTCGTACATCGGCTATGTAATATGCTTGAGTCCTTCTTTAAGGTAGACGTATCCTGTTACTAACGTCAAGCCCGCTGCAATCCAAAGTGCAATTTGCCCAAGCAAATTTATGTATGGAACGCCAATAACATCCTGGCCCAATAGCAATATTACAATTGATACCATCTGCACACCGGTTTTAATCTTGCCCAAACGGCTTACAGGTAGTGCTATTTTAATCTCTGCTAGATACTCCCTTAAACCTGATACCAAAATCTCTCGACACAGTATAGCTAGAGTTGGCAATACCGGGGCTTGATGAAAATGCACTAGCATCATCAATGTAGAGGCAACGAGAAGCTTATCTGCAATAGGGTCTAGTACACGCCCAAAGTTAGACTGCACCTCCCAAGCTCTAGCTAAGTAGCCATCGACATAATCTGTAATGCTAGCAAAAATAAATATACCGGCAGAAACATAGTGCGCCACCTTAACATCAAGGTAGAAGGCCATTACCAAAACTGGAATCAATGCGATTCTCGTTATGGTCAATAAATTTGGAATGCTTCGGAATAGCATCTGGCACCTATTACATAAGCAGACTATATACGTGCTCCCTGCCCTGCAGAGCGATCTGTATACTTATATTAGATATTTTCATCCTCGTGTAAATAGTTATATATCGTTTTAGCTATATTACTATTAATACCTAATACTCGGGTAATATCCTCTATCCTCGCTGCCTTAATTTGCTCTACCGAACCAAAATGCAATAGCAGTGCTTTTTTGCGCCTTACACCGATGCCAGGAATAGCCTCAAGTCCAGACTTAGTGATCGCCTTAGCACGTTGCTTGCGATGGGTGGTAATAGCAAAACGATGGGCCTCGTTGCGCAGATTTTGTAAATATAGCAATACAGGATCTCGCTTAGGCAGTTGGAAAGGCGCCTGCTCTGGAGCAAAGAAAAACTCCCGTCCTGCATTACGATCCACCCCTTTAGCAATACAAGCTACTGCAATTCCCGTGTCCTGCAATACCTCCATAGCTACGCTCAAGTGCCCTTTGCCACCATCAATTAACATCAAATTTGGCCTGTTATCATCATCCATACGTGTCAGCCTACGCTTCAACACCTCTCGTAACATGGCATAATCATCTCCTAGGGTATCTTTATGGCGTATCTTATATATACGATACTGGTTGCGTATAAAACCAGAAGCACCAACCACCACACAACACCCCACAGCGTTTTGTCCTTGTATATGGCTATTATCGTATATCTCAACTCGCTTGATAGGCTCCTTTATGCCAAAAAGCTGGCGTATCTTTGCCAACATCTCAATGTGTTTAAGCTGTTCTTTTAGCTTTAACCGCAATGCAGTACGTGCATTATCCACCGCAAAATCCATAATATCCATAGCTGCTCTATTGCCCTTAGGAGTTATTACTTGAACTTTTGTAGTACCTGATAAAGCTTTGCTTAAAAGCTTGGAATTAAGATGGGAAGGAATAAAAACCAAGGGTGGAGCTGGAACAGCCTGGTAAATTTGCACCACCATACGTTCAATAATCTCGCTACCACCCTCTTCAATACCGGATAAAAAGTACTGTCTACTCCCATAGCTGCGCCCATTACGAATGAATAAAAGCTGCAGGCATGTGTTGTTCTGCCCATCATTATAATAGCCAATAAAATCGGCATCATGTAAATCGCCAGTCTTCAGAATATTCTTAGCCTGCATTTGAGTAAATAGAGCAATACGATCTCGATACTCTGCAGCAAGCTCATAGTCCATACGCTCGCTTGCCTCTAGCATCTTCTGTTTCAGCGCCTCTTGGACTGCAGTGTTTTTACCATTAAGAAAATCCTGGCTGGCTTGCACTAGCTTGCTATAATCTTGCTCGCTGATTTTATTCACACATGGCGCAGTACACCGCTTGATTTGGTATTGCAAGCACGGCCGAGTGCGGCTAGCGAAATAATTGTTGCTGCACGGACGAATACGAAAGATTTTCTGAATTTCATATATAGTCTCTTGTACGCTGCTAGCAGAAGCAAAGGGGCCAAAGTAATTATGTGCTGTTTGCTTCTTACCCCTATATTTAGTAATACGTGGAAAGGGATGATCCATTTCAATTACAATATAGGGAAATACCTTGTCATCCTTCAACAAAATATTGAACTTAGGCTTTATAGCGCTAATTAAGCTTGCTTCCAGCAGCAAAGCTTCCGCTTCAGTCTGGGTGGTGAGGATTTCTACATTCACCACCTGCGATACCATTAGCTGCAAGCGATATGGCAGGCGTTCTACATTCGAATATGAAACAACTCTCTTACCTAAATTCTTAGCTTTGCCCACATAAAGAACCTGCCCAGTCTTATCTATCATCTTATAGATACCAGCAGAAATAGGCATTGCTTGGGCAGCACGACTAATAATCACCGCTCCTTGACGTAAGCTGCTCATGGTGCGCATTACTTTTCGTTAATTCGTGTATAATTTACTACAGAAGCAGCAAAATATCAATGCTATAGCTGACAGATATTAATACCAAGTCTAGGAAATAACTATACACTTGAAGCGGAGCCTTTTTGGTAATTTTAACATACCATTTTCGCGCCAGTGTGTTGAATACATGCGTCTCAAAGATGTGCCAAAATTCCTCAAAAATTTTCAAGTGTGAATTTATTTCCTAGACTTGGTATAAGTCGATTAAATGCTCTGTTGCATAACCCCCTGTATAACATCTCCCAATTTTTCTCCTATACTTGGATTATAAGGACGATATTGGAAACACTCAGGGTCGGTACCTATGCTTGCTGCTGTCGTCATAGCATTGTGTAAAGATACTACTTCATATCCTTCATAATTTTGGCTTAAAGCAGTGGTAGTAATTTGCGTTAAAGAAGTAGTCTTCTGTTCATATGAGAGAGCGAATTGCACTCTCCCTAGTGGAGGAAAGCCTTCGACTTTTTCAGCTAAAGCAGATTGGATGTACTCAGCGTTAATCGGATTTGTAACACTAACAACCAGAACGCGAATATTTTCATCTTTAGTCATAACATTCTGCAATGAAATTACATTCTCTATTACCTTCTCATCAATTTGACATAACTTATTCCAAGCTGAATCAATTTTGCTATCCTCTGCTTCATCATAATATCTACGCAAATACTGCCTAAATTGCTGGGGTGTTGTTTCCCCTTTCTTAAATTTCTCTATCTCTTCTTCCTTGATTAGGTCGTAGCCATACACAGCCGCCGAGCCTAACCAACAAAAAGGGTAGACTATAGATTTAAACATTCCAGCCTTTTCAGCCCACAAGCCAGCAAAGCTGCCAATACTATCAGTTACACTTGAATTAGTAAGTTGACCAAGCGAAAATACAAAAACAGTTTTATTAGATTGAGTATTGATCATTGTTTTGCCTATTAGATTATAATGTTATTTAACTTATAGTATCATTATTCACCACGTCAAGTTGATATTATAATATTGCCAGAGAATTTTATTATAGTTCTTCTTATAGTGCTAATTGTATATTGACATACCTAAACTTCGGGGCTAACGTCACTTTAACAACATTAATTTTTGAGGTAAAAATGAAGTGGTATACAATAATCGTTCTGTCTTTATGTGCATTAGTTGGAGGATGTGCAAATAATATGAGTGAGTATCAAGATGCAACGAGCAATGGGTTTGTACGGCTACAAGATATAGACCCTACTATTATTCAAAGTGTGCGCTACGCACAGGGTGAAAACTTTATGGGGCGGCCTGTTGATGGCTATAATGCTCCAATTATATTGCTAACTCGTCCTGCAGCCGAGGCGCTAGCAAAAGTGCAAGCAGATTTAGCACACCATGGATATAGCTTAGTGGTATACGATGGCTATCGTCCACAACAAGCAGTGGAGGCATTCTGGAGCTGGAGCCAAGACCAAGATGATGAGGTGGCAAAGCCCTGGTACTACCCCACTATCAGTAAATCCGAGGCTATTGAGCGGGGGTACATAGGACGGAAATCTGCTCACAGCAGGGGTAGCACTGTGGATCTAACAATTATTGAGTTAGGAAAGAATGTACACCGTGTGATGGTCTCTCATCGTCCGCTTGCTAATGGCGACATTATCCCATTTTTAGATGATGGAACTGTAGATATGGGTTCTAGTTTTGACCTATTGCATGAGGCATCTCACCATGACAGCCCTTTAGTTGACTCTACCGATACTGCAAAACGCAACGTGTTACGCGAGATTATGAAAAGGCATGGTTTTATAGAATATAGTAAAGAGTGGTGGCACTATACACTAGAGAATGAGCCATATCCTGATACATACTTTAACTTTGTGATAGATTAACGCATTTTTAGCACACGTTGGAAAAATAACGCCAAGTAATAGCATGTAAAGTATACTACAAAACCTGCGAACACAATGTCGCTAAGAAAGTGCCCACCCTGCATTACTCTGCCTATACCAAATATGGCACCCAAAATGGTGCCAATTGCAAAAATGCGTATACGGTAAGAATATAAAGGTGGTATAAAAGCTAAGGCATAAAACATAAAGCCAACTGCGGCGTGGCCCGACACAAAAGAACAGTTTTGCACACACTCCTTCCCTACCACAAAAGCAGGAGTAAAAGCTTGTTGGCCTCCAAATTCCCTTGATTGCACGGGACGAGAACGCTGAAAATAATCCTTAAAAACCTGATGCACCATTATTCCAGGCCCTAAGGCACAGGCAGATATCAAATATATAGCTCCCAAGTAAGGAGCAATACGCATAGAGCGAGTATTCCAAAATATCATCATACCCCATATTGCTGCCCCAGCTACAAAAGCAGCAGTCACATAAGGTACAGCCCTATGTACAAAAATTACAGCAGGCGTATGACTAAGGTAAAAATGATGCGTTTCGTCATAGAACCATCCGGACATCAAAAGATCAATTTGAGGGATGAAGTAAAACAGTAATGCTGTTATTATAGCACAAGTTAGCATCATAATGTGGTGCCTGGAGCTGAGCGTCATAGCTAATATCCTTGAAAATCTTTGAGCAAGAATACTTTATAATGTCTAATTTTACCACTGTAATATATAGTAAAATTGCTGTACTCATGGACAGAGGGCTTAGGTATCTGCTGCAAATCTTCACTTTTGCTTATCAGAAGTAAATCGTAGCCGTGGTAAAGATTAAGGTTTGTAGTAAGATCAAAATGGTCATTTGTCAAATGCTTCGGGTTCCATTTAAGTACCTGCGGCATGCAATAATAACCAAGCAATGCCAATTCCTTACGGTCATCACTAACTAATAGCGCATGCTCAGTTTGATATTGCTTATATATCTGGCAAACAGTACTTCCCAATTCCTTACCCCCCTTTAGCCTTTGTAGCGGATCTATATTACCTATCTTAAAGTCTGAGGGTGCCAATAGTGGATAAAGCATAATGATGATCCCGACTAGGATATTCACCCCTACACCTACCTTAAATGCCTGCTGTACTCGGTGTGATTGACTCTGTAATGCGTGGTATGCTACTACCACGCACAGTGTTACATAACTTGGCGCCGCCCAGTTAGCGTATGCATGTGAAATCATGGCAAAACCTAATACCACTGTTATTTGTATAAGCCCTAGTCCCCATAACAACACTAGCTGCGGTTGCTCTAATATAGCACGCCTGGAATTTATCAGCAGATACAGCATAAGGCCGAACAGCACAGGGCCCATCATACCAAATTGTGCTGCTATAAATTCAATGCTACCCCACAGCCTGCCTTGGCCCCCTAAAACTAGCCCCTTAACATGATTAACGGTAGCCATATGGTGGGTTATATTCCAGTAAAAATTAGGTAGGTAAATAATTGTCGCCAAAGAAATAGCGCATGCTATTCCCATATAAAATCTTGGCACATAATACCATAGCCACGCCACCACGATAGGTAGGAAAATTAACATGTTAGGTTTGCTCAGCATGCCAAAGCCAGCCATAGCTCCTGCTATAGTCCACCATGCCATTGGTAATGTAGAGGTCGTAGCTCTCAGAGTGCAGTACAAAGATGCTGCCCAAAATAACAACAGCAGGGCATCAGTAGTAATAAGCATACTACCTATATGTATTGCAGGCATGGTTACATAAGCAAGCGCGGCCCAAAATGCTACTGCTGGCCATAGCTGATGTGCAATTGCGTATACTAGCCATGCAGATAGGCTGTATAGTATAGGTGAGGCCAAGCGCACGTAGAATTCACTATCACCTAATGTAGTGCTGAGCCAAATAACCCATGCGATCATTGGAGGCTTGGAATAATACCCCCAGTCTGGCTGTAGGGACCACAGCCAATACTGGGCTTCATCCGCATATAACTCTAATGGACTATACCATAAGCATATAAGTCTCAGCACTAATAATGTGAAATTGCATATGCTAAACCAGAAGAAAGGGCGCGGTATTTTACTCACCATTTTCTGTTTTCGCCTCTGCTTGGGCCCTATTAAACAGAGTAAAGAAATTGTGTGTTGTTATTTTGGCTACTTCTTTCGTTGATAAGCCCTTAAGCTCTGCGATACACTCGGCAACATAGGCGACATAGGCAGGTTCATTACTCTTACCACGATAAGGCACAGGAGCTAGATATGGCGAATCTGTCTCAATCAATGTGCGTTCCATGGGTGCTTCGGCAAAGACTCGACGTATTTCTTCGGCGTTCTTAAAGGTAATAATACCTGAGGCGGAAAGATATAGACCCAAGTCAAGACATTGCATAGCAAAGTTATAACTGCCAGTAAAGCAGTGGATCACCCCAGTAAAGGGTTGGATAATGAGATGGTGGCGCAGTATGTTGAGGGTATCCTCGTCAGCATCACGTGAATGAATGATAAGCGGTAAGCCACTTTTTTGTGCTGCCATTATATGGGCCTTAAAGCTATCATGCTGGAGTTGAGAGGTTTTTTTACTATAGTGGTAATCAAGACCTGTTTCTCCTAGGCCAATAACCTTAGGATGTTCAGCAAGTGCCAATAGCTGCACTATGGTGGGCACCGGTTCATTTTCTAGTTCTAGTGGATGCACACCTACTGAGCAAAAAATATTATTATGACTTGTTGCAATCTCTTGAACCAGCTCTGCTTCTGCAAGTTTGGTACATATCGTCTGCATGTAGCGCACACCGGCCGCTTCAGCACGTACTAACACAGCGGGCAGTTCTGCTCTAAGAACATCAAAGTCAAGGTGGCAGTGGCTATCTACTAAAATCATGATACCTTACTAGAGTGAAAGAGCACGTTTGGTTTATGCTTGCTCTTTTGTTTTCTTACTCCGACGCTTAGGCTCTGTAGGCTTCTGCTTTACCTCCATAACCTCTTCTTCTGCCAATGTAGCATTACTGCTGCTCGCTACTGGAATTTCCAATCCAAGTAAGTGCATTACCTCTTCGCCGCTCATAGTTTCTTTTTCTAAAAGGGTGGTGGCTAACAGATGTAATTGATCTATATGCTTTTCCAATAATTGCCGTGCTGTTACATATGCCTCTTCTAGGAAGCGCTTGATTTCCTGGTCTACAATACGAGCTAGGTCATCTGAAAGTTGCTTCTGATTACCCAGACTGTGGCCTAAGAATACCTCTTCACGTTCATCGCCAACCAACACAGGGCCAATTTTATCACTATATCCCCACTGAGTGACCATTTTGCGTGCCAGGGCTGTTGCCACCTTAATATCGTTCGAAGCACCAGTGGTTACTTTTTGATGCCCAAAGATTAGCTCTTCAGCTGCGCGCCCTCCCATGGCGCATAATAGTCGAGCTAAGCACTGCTCTAAAGTCATTGAATAGCGATCATCTTCTGGTAGCTGCATCACCATGCCCAGGGCACGCCCTCTAGGTACAATTGTAACCTTGTGTATCTTATCAGCCGCTTCAGTATGTAAAGTCACAATAGCATGACCACCTTCATGGTATGCTGTTAGACGTCGTTCCTCACTCTTCATGACCATAGTACGCATGGTACCCATTAATATCTTATCCATAGCTTCTTCTAGCTCCGCCATAGTGACAAAGTTATGGTTGCGTCGCGCTGCAAGTAATGCTGCTTCATTGATTAAGTTCGCTAAATCCGCGCCTGAAAAACCTGGGGTACGGCGCGCCATTACTGCCAAATCTACATCGGGTGCCATTGGTACCTTCTTAAAATGTACCTTCATTATTTGCTCACGCCCATTTTTATCAGGTAATGAAACCGTAATCTGCCTGTCGAATCGCCCTGGACGTAACAAAGCTGGATCTAAAACGTCTGGCCGATTGGTTGCGGCAATTACTATCACACCTTGGTTTTCAGCAAAGCCATCCATCTCTACTAATAATTGGTTTAAGGTCTGCTCGCGCTCGTCATTGCCCCCACCTAAACCTGCACCACGGTGTCGACCAACTGCATCGATCTCATCAATAAAAACAATACACGGCGCATTTTTCTTAGCTTGCGTAAACATGTCACGTACCCTGCTAGCACCAACACCTACAAACATTTCTACAAAATCTGAACCAGAAATAGTAAAGAATGGAACATTTGCTTCTCCTGCAATAGCTTTAGCAAGCATAGTTTTACCGGTACCAGGATGCCCTACTAATAAGCAACCCTTAGGTATCTTGCCCCCTAATCTTTGGAACTTGCTCGGATCTTTCAGGAATTCTACAATCTCTACTAACTCGTCCTTAGCCTCTTCTACCCCTGCTACATCTTTGAAGGTAATCTTATTCTTATCCTTAGTGATAAGTTGAGCACGCGATTTGCCAAATCCCATAGCTTTGCCACCAGTACCGCCCTGTACATTACGCATAAAGTATACCCAAACCCCAATCAACAGCAATACAGGGAACCAAGATAACATCAAACCAATAAAATTGCCCATAGATGTTTCTAATGGCAGCACTTCTATTTTTACGCCCTTCTCAGTTAGAATTGGCACCAGTCCTTGATACCCATGGGGGAGCACAGTGCTGAATATTTTCCCCTCGGTAGAATGGCCTTCCAATATGTCACCACGCATCACTACGTCTTTCACATTTCCAGCTTCAATCTGACCAAGAAAATCAGAAAACGGCATTTTAGCCACCATATTAGCGCTGCTTACCATTTGGTAAAACAACATAGTCATCATAATGATGACTAGCCATAACATTAAGCTTTTACTACCATTGGTGCTATTGCGATTGAAATTTTTCATAATACTCCCGCTTCAAATCCTATACATCTATATTAAACATTGATTTTAACTCACTGGCTCGAAGTTATTCTTTTCTCACCTCATACTTAGAGGTATGCTTTTATCCTACAACGCTTGCATTTTTTTGTCTGCCTTTTTTTAGCTCTGCGTATGTGGGACGCTTGTTATCCCATAAGCTAGTGCTCTATGGGTATAATTCAAGAGCAATGCATAAAAAAAGCCGGCACGTAGCCGGCCTTTTTCTCAAAAGCAGTATATTAGAAGTTTAGCTTAGAACCAACTAAGAATACAGTACCTTTATTATTAAGCGGTACGCTTGCAGCTTTGTCTTTGAAAGTGAAGTTAGTTACATCACCATAAAGCTTTACGCCTTGGGCTATAGTGTAATCAGCACCCACAGCTATAGTATGCAAGTGGTTAGCTTTCTTATTATTTTGAGCACCATGCTTCATGTTGGCATAAGTCAAGCTCACACCTAATGGACCATGCTCATAAGCAGTACCTAGATTCCAGTACTTTGATCCATGTGCAGTACTAGCTTTAGTTAGGCCAGATTTGCCATGATCACCATAAGCACCAGCAAACTTAAGATTGAGGTAGCTTACAGCTGCACCAGCTTCCCAAGCACGTAGCTTACGATACTGATTGCTGTTGTAGGATTTAGCATCACCAGTTTGCCCAATCAAAGCAAGCTTTAGACCATATCCATTTGTCTTACCAGTAAAGTGAACACCGCCTTCAAATATATTGTGATACATACCACTTGCATCAGCAATATATCTTGTAACTTGGCTAGCTTTATTGATAGTACCGTAAGATTCTAGATCTGGAATATAGCTTACACCAGCCCGGAAACCACCCATGTATTCAGGAGTCAACAATGTGATTTTAGAAGAGTTCACACTTTTGAGGCCAATGAGCGCCACATTATTGGTATAAAGAGTTGGGACAACAATGAAGTCTTGTGTTTGAGCTGAACCACTTCCTGCAATAGGATTAGTCCACAACCACCAGTCGCCATTTATACCACCGGTACCTTTTGCCAATTGAGTAGCATTCACTTGTAGAGCGTGACTTGCACCAGTGTAACTACCTGCTTCAATACGACCATAAGCGCCTTCTAGATATGCCATGGTTTGCTGTGCATTATCAGCATCACCATATTTATCATTTGAAGTATCAGCATTTAGCTTAATCATCGCACCATAACCTAGTAGGTCATTTTTGCTATCAACACGCGCTACTACTTTAGTGTTGTTCACTAAAGCTTGTTGGCGTTGCTTGTTAGTACCTAGATTTCCAGGAGTTTCGTATCTAAATTCTTGTTTTTGAGATACATAACCATACTGAGTATCAAGGGAGCCACTAAGACTAATGGTTGGATTCTGCGCAACAGCCGAACCAGCAAATCCAGTAATCAAAGCGGCAGTAAGTATTAACTTTTTAGCCATAACTTTTACCTTTTTAATATATTAACGTTAAGTCGCTATTTTTAGCTCCTCCACAATGCGCAGTTAATAACAGGTGTTATAGGGTATGCAAGCCCCTCTATAGGAATTGTGGTGCATTTCCCTCACCCTGTTGCAAAAACATCACGGTTATGTGCTATAAGTTTCTTTTCATGACCCGTTGTATACAATGCGCAATGATAGATAATACCTGGCTTGTATTAAGGTTGGGCTCCTTGCTTTTTAATGAATCTGGCCCAGGGCTTTGCCTTAAGCTATTTATGGCATTTTGAGATAAAGCGGAGATAATCTCACGTTGCCAATCATGCTTCATATCAACAAACCTTTGCGATATGTTACGTTCTAGCTCGCGGGTACTACGCTCTATATAGCGTTGGGTCCAAAGTTCTAGCTGTCTTTCTAATGCGCCATGTGGGGCCCTATTGTCTTTACTCATTTGACTTATCCTAATTTTTGCTATCAAGCAGCAACACCATGTAATCTTAAGGAAGTGAGGTTGATGCTTGCTGAATGCTATAGCGTATATCATAAGTTAGAGTATCAGGAAGTATGATAAAATGAGGTCAGTTAGGCGATGATATCTTCAATTACAGTATCTTCAAGCTCGCTAGTTTGCTCTTTAATAAGTAGCTTACGTTTTTTCAAAGATTGCAATTGCATAGAGTTAACAACTTTCTTGCTTAATAGATTCGCTATCTCCTTTTCTATGCGAGAATGCTCAAAACGTAATGAGCTTAACTCCTTTAGCTGCTTAATATCTGTAATCATATCTTGTTTCCTCAGCCGCGTGCGTATCTTCATTGAATGCATAATAGAGCTAAACACACTATTAATAATAGATTTTCTTCTTATACACCAAACTTGCAATAAAAGCAATCTTTATTTATATAAAAAGAGAAATGATATTATATGTCTATATTGTTTTGTCTATCAAAAATCTGGCCTTTAATATATTAAATTAAATACACAAAGTGAAGCGTTTTTATGTGCAGCGTAAGAAGTATTTTAACCCGCACTACGGAAAGATGAGTATATGATACTTGGAAAGGGCTATAGGGACGTCCCCACAAGCGCCAAAAGGCGCGTGGTGATCCATGAGTGTTATAGATTGCCGCACCACCCACGGTGGCTCGCAGCAACGACGCTATACCTTTTAAGCCATCACATACCTTATCCAAAGCTCGTTTTTAAATATGTTTTTGGGTACTAACACCAAATCTAGGAAATAAGTGCACACTTCAAGCAAGAATTTTTGTGGAATTTTTGCTTATCATTTGAGACGCCTGTATTCAATATACTGACTCGAAAATGGTATGTTAAAATTACCAAAAAGGCTTCAAGTGTATAGTTATTTTAGAGAAATGGTATAAGCTATGAGCTAGCCGAAGC
>JANPII010000131.1:0-3744 GCA_031424915.1 Pseudomonadota bacterium | reverse complement strand
CACAGCTTGCTGTGAAACAAAAAACATTCCCGCCATTTTTTCTATACTCATGCCCTGGGCTACAAATTGCATGACCAATTGCTCTGGCATTAGCATTTGAGCTGCAATTTGGTTAGCTTCCGTTTCAGCTTCAGATATTTTACCATCTTTTCTGTAAGAAACGGCATAATCTTTGAGCCCACCATTGCCTCTAGATAACTCCTCTTTCGAATAACTACCACATATTGCGGAGATATAGTGTCCAATCTCATGTGCTATGGTAAAGCGTTTTCTGGTTATAGGATGTCTCTCATTTACGTATATGCTAAACTTATCATCTTCCTCTTGATATATAGCGCCACTAAGCTTTGGATCGCTAAAATTAGCATCGAACATTTGTAACCCCAGCTTGCCAGCTAATACTTCTAATTGTAATTCATAGTCCTTATAGCACTCCTCCGTAAGCAACTCTTGCAGCTTTTGTTGTACTTTTTTAATAAGTTCCATATTCTCCTAAAATTTTTAATAGGTAATCTATCTGTGAATGATATCACCATCCATGTGTTGAGGAAATAGGCAGTTTAGAGAGCTGCATAAAAAAATACGTACAGTATTTTGCCCAGTGAGCTTCATTTGTAAACATTATCAGTGTTCACTCTCAGCCTATGTCCATAGGATAATAGTGAAAGAAAATTAGCTATTACTCATAAATACACCGCCTTTTTTAATACTTGGTTTTTAATAAGATGATGCAAGGTATTTACAGAAACAACATCTACTCTGCGGCCCAACAATTCTTCAAGCCTCCATTTCAAACCTCCTATGGCAAAACCAGAGTTTGGCTTCATTTTGACTAGAAAATCTATATCACTATTTTCATATAAATCACCGTTTAATATAGATCCAAAGACCTTGATATCATCAACCATGCATGCTTCAGCAATTTCCAAAATTTCATCTTTATATTGATGTTGTAATGTTTTGAAATTAATTGGAGTTACCTGCTGATCTACCTTCAGATTCGATATTAATCGAATGATGATATGCTGAATATACCACATGGTATTCTAAAACAAACGTGCCCTCTACAACCCAGCGCCTATTAGTTGTTAACAATTCAGTAATACTTTCTGATTAATATAGAAAGATAACACCTCTTTTTGGAAGTGTGGAATACAACGTATAGGTTAATATGAATTACTATCATGATCTCGAAGATAACCAACGTTCTTGGTTCTCGGTGCTTCAGGAAGCGTTGCCTGATATTGGGCGCGTACAAAATGCCCTGCATTTGCTTCAGCGTTATTGCCAACATCATAAGATTTTCCTACAAATTGACGCAGGGCATAACTTTATGGCAGTAGGTCAAAATAATCAAGAAACAACGGCAGTCTGTAGTTCGTTATACTACAGTGATTTAGGCGCAGAATGTACTGAACTTGCCGCCTTCCTAAATGGTAAAATAGATCTAGATGCTGCAGCTTTAGCGGTTAAGATCATAGAAATAGCACCGCGTTATAGTACCGCTGAGCGTGATAAAATCGATCGTATTTTGCGTCAACAGGTAATGCTAGCTAGCCCTAAGCCGCACTTTGATATGGCTCTCTTTTTTCCACAGCATTATATAACAGATACCAAAATGTTATTGATTACTGCTGCAACACAAGCACAAGAAGTTGAATACACCCATACTATACCTATAGATCTATGGCGCACTATTTTGGCATATCAGTTACATAACACTTTAGAATGGCCAGTTGCGCAGACTTTCTCTCGTTATTATATAGCCGAGCTTCATCATCTGCAGGATGCCCAAGGATCATGGCGTCAGATATTAGAGATACTAAGTGGTATAGCTTGGGTACGTAAACATAATCAGCCAGCCTTCCTTATTACAAGCGGAGATTGTAACAATGCTGTGTTGGCCTTGATTCCTGAGGGTGAGGAAGTACTATCATATCTTATGACAATAGGAGAGCATGACACGCTAATACAACTAATAAAAAAGTTACATGCTGACTTATTTGTATTGCCAGGAATAAAGGATGTATTGCATCAGTGCCGACCATTGACATTTCTGCCTAGCAACAACACACCATTAGATATCATTTCTGCTATTGCTGCCTTCGTTGAGGCTAGCAACAATCAAGAATTCAAAGCTTCACGGTTACGCCAATTATATGTTACAAACTTATCTAGCCATGGCCTTAACCCAAGTTTCAGTAAATGCGCTCAACAAGCAATTAAGGCCTTGTCCCCAATACCTTTTACCAGTAAAGAGCCTAAAAAACCGGAATGTCTACCATTGCCGGATTCACGCCAAAAAACAGCCTATGCTATTTTTACTGCGTTGCAGCGCTATAGTCCTGCATTTTATGATATATTTGGTTATGATATTAGCCATAGGCGCTATCACCTTTTGCAGCACTTGCTTCATACTACAGAGTTGGCACAGTACGGGCACATTTATCATCATAATTTGACCCAGCTATTACGTGCACGCAAGCGAGGAGCAATATATCAAGATCTTTTGCTTGGGATATTTATAGACGAAGTAGCAGATGATGCGGAGGTAAGCCGTGCACATGTGCTGGAGAACTTACATCCTACTTTAGCAAAAATAGCTACAGCTAGCGAGCATGCCTATCTTGAGCATCGACAGAAGCAAGGGCTTCGTAATATACATTCTCTGATGGGAGTAGTACATTTGGATCTGGTGAGCAATCTACATGCACTATTATGTAAGTGTGATGAAGCAGAGCTCGTGGATCAACTTGCCCAAGCTATTAATGTGTGGCTAAACACTGAACATCAGGTAGCTTTGGTCTTGGCTGATTCTACACAAACACATGCTTTTGAGGACGAACTTTTACATATAATTGAAGAGCTATGTGAGACGCTTCAGCCATATGGTGCAAATGTATTATACAAAAATTCACGCCATGCTGAGAAGATACAAATTGCTCTTGGTAATACCAAAGTTGTTAATTTAGGAGAATTTGCAGGATTAGTATGTTATCAACGTGCTCATCTTGAAGCTATGTCCAAGCAACAGGACAAAAATGAGCATCTTTTGTTTCCATTATATCAGCGCTATCTAAGCGCGCTACCTAAGGTTATTAGAGCAAGTCATATCAAGCATGTCGAACATAAAAAAGCACAAGTGCAAGCACGTCGTGTTGTCAAAGTGCTGCAGTACTATAAGCCTTTTGCCTTACGTCGTGAGTACACGTGTAAATCAATGTGCGACCGTTTGTTAACTCTGATGACTGATGGTACAATATATGAGTTGTTCGCCCCTCATTTTAATAAGATTGTACACCAAGAAGTCAAGCCAGATAGCAGTATCTACTACTCTTGGAATTGGCCTGCTGAACGTTTATTGCACCGGCCTGAATTTATTGAGTTTATGCGCTACGTTCTGCAAGTTGCTAAGATCAAACCTGAAAATAGCAAGCTACATCCTAAGCTTCTGTCTGGCCTGAAGCGTATGGGGAATAGTTAACGAGTAGGGGTCCTAGGACTGGTCCTTACGGCATATTCTTACAACTTTGGCGTGTATTTGCTTTATTGTGTTTTGAGATAAGTTATTGATTTGTATAACTTTTATCCAGTTACCGCTTCTTTTATCGCCAAAATAATCAAAAAAGATTACAACTAGGGGTTGAATATTACTCCAGAGCTGGAATAGGGTACTTGTTATAGCCAAGTAAATAACAACCCAAGGAGGAAAAAATGAATAACGACAAGCATAATAACAGTTAT
>JANPII010000130.1:0-28254 GCA_031424915.1 Pseudomonadota bacterium | reverse complement strand
TCATGCTTTAATAGATGCATATGTACATCTAGAGGCCCATTGCCTACGTTAATAGCTACAACTTCAATATCAGTGCGGCCGGAAGCAAGTAAAGCACGTATTAATGTACGGCCAATTCTACCGAAGCCGTTTATTGCCACTCTGACCGGCTTCATGATTTATATTCCTGAGTTTTGCCAAAAAGCTCATCCGCACGCTTCTCAAAGGCACCTATCATATGGCCACAAGTAGCTGAAAACATTGCACCCAGCATTAGATCAAGCATTTTAGATTTGAAAGCAAAGTCTATACTAAACTCGATTTGAGTACCATCATCTTTCTTGATAAAGCGCCAATAATTATTGAGGTGCTTAAACGGGCCAGATGCTGCGACTACATGAATTGATACTCCATGTTCTATATTTTCTATAGTAATTTCTGAGGTATACTTCTGGCTTAGACCAGCAAAGGTGATGGCCATATCTGCTGTCATTTTACCGGGCTCACGCGAAAGTATACGGCCTTCAGTGCACCAAGGTAAAAATTCAGGGTACTTTTCTATATCCAGCACTAAAGATACTAGTTCTTCTATTGAATGTGGCGACCAATCTGTATGGGTAAAACTTGGCATACTAATCCTTTAGTGTAACAGTTCTTTGGCTGCAGCTACGATATCTTCTACCTGAGGTAGCGCCATCTTTTCAAGGTTACTAGCATACGGCAGCGGCACATCTTTTGCAGTAACTCTATATACTGGTGCATCAAGATAGTCAAACGCTTGTTCCATCACTTGCGCTGATATTTCTGCGCCAATGCCTGCAAATGGCCACCCTTCTTCTACTAGCACAACACGATTTGTCTTTTTCACAGAGGCGATGATCGTAGCACTATCTAACGGCCTTAGGGTACGCAAGTCAATAACCTCTACGCTGATTCCATCTCTTTCTAATATCTCCGCTGCTTCCAATATATTTTTAACCTGCAAAGAAAAGGCGATAAGTGTCACATCAGATCCTTGGCGCAATACTGCAGCTTTGCCAATTTCCCCCACCTCGTCTACGCTATGCTCTGGCATTTCATGAGTATGGCCATATAACATCTCGTTTTCCAGGAAGATCACGGGATTAGGGTCCCTGATTGCTGCTTTTAATAGCATCTTATGGTCATATGCAGAATAAGGAGCGATGACCTTAAGTCCCGGAATATGGGCATACCAGCTTGCATAGCACTGGGAATGTTGCGCCCCTACCCTAGCAGCTGCTCCATTGGGTCCACGAAAGACAATAGGACAACGCACCTGCCCACCAGACATATAGTGGGTTTTAGCAGCGGAGTTAATGATCTGGTCTATAGCCTGCATAGCAAAGTTCCATGTCATGAACTCTACTATTGGCCTTAAGCCTGCCATCGCCGCACCCACCGCTAATCCTGCAAAACCATGCTCAGTAATAGGTGCATCTATAACACGCTTAGGGCCAAATTCCTGTAGCAAACCCTGGCTTACTTTGTAAGCTCCCTGATACTCCGCCACTTCTTCACCCAGCAGGAAGATATCTGAATCACGCTGCATTTCTTCTAGCATTGCATCACGCAACGCCTCACGTACCGTTAGCGTTTTGCTCATTTATGCCTCTACGTAAACATGATTATATAGATTTTCTGCGCTTGGTTCAGGACTAGCAGAAGCAAAGTCTACAGCCTCTGTGACAATGCGTTTTACTTCTTGCTCCATTTTTCCAAACCAGTCTTCATTAGCAATCTTTTTCTTACGCATATAAGCAGCCAAGCCATCCAAAGGATCGTGGTGCTCACGGTAATCCGTCACTTCATCCTTGCTACGATATTTGCCAGGATCAGACATAGAATGTCCACGGTAACGATAGGTCTTCATCTCCAATAACATTGGGCCTTTCCCACTACGTATATACTTCATAGCCTCTGTTGCAGCAGCATATACTTCTAGAAAGTCCATACCGTTTACTCGAGCTCCTGGAATGCCAAAAGATTCACCACGCTGGTAAAGCTCAGGATTGCCGCAAGAACGAGCCACTGAAGTTCCCATGCCGTACTCATTATTCTCAATAATATATAGCACCGGCAGCTTCCACAGCTTTGCCATGTTGAAAGCCTCATATACTTGACCTTGATTAGAAGCTCCGTCGCCAAAATAGGTAATACATAGATTATCTTTATCCCAGTATTTATGTGCAAAAGCTATACCCGTACCTAAGGGCACTTGCGCACCGACTATACCATGCCCGCCATAAAATTGACGTTCTAAATCAAACATATGCATAGAGCCGCCTTTACCAAGCGAACAGCCACCTTCGCGCCCTAATAGCTCTGCCATTACTATTTTAGGATCACTACCGGTCGCAAGCATAATTCCATGATCTCGATAGCTGGTAATCACCGAGTCTCCTTCTTTTGAAGCACATTGTATTCCCACAGCAACCGCTTCTTGGCCGATATAAAGATGGCAAAATCCACCAATCAAGCCCATGCCATATAGTTGACCAGTTTTTTCTTCAAAACGACGCATTAATAACATTTGATGGTAAGCTTTCTTGGCGAGTTCCGAAGGTATCGTCATATTTTAGCAGCTCATAAGTATATTACTTACTCAGGATATAACGATTGTAAAAGATATACAAGAGCACTATGACCTGCAAAGCAAGCTAATTGCCGTCAGCTTGACCATATCCAATAATTCAGCTATAATAGCGATCAATTTTAGGTTATAGAAAGATTTAATGGCGATCAAAATCGGTGAATATAAACTAGAGGACCCAGTAATTTTGGCGCCGATGTCTGGGGTAACAGACAAGCCATTCCGCGCCATGGTACGTAAATATGGCGCTCCCCTTTTGGTAACTGAAATGATTGCAAGTCGAGCAATGATCGTGCAGTCTCGCCAATCTTTACAGAAATGCCAATTTGACCCAGAGGGGGGCCTTACTTCCGTGCAACTTGCTGGCTGCGAACCTGAAGTTGTAGCAGAAGCTGCGCGCCTCAACGAAGACCTGGGTGCTCCTATTATCGATCTTAATTTTGGTTGCCCTGCTAAAAAAGTAGTCAACAGCTACTCTGGTTCAGCTTTAATGCGCGATGAGCTTACAGCGGCACGCATTATCGAAGCAGCAGTCAAGGCAGTTAAAGTACCCGTAACTTTAAAGATGCGCACCGGTTGGGACGATAATTCTCGTAATGCCCCTAAGTTAGCGCAGATCGCCGAAGATGCAGGTATTCAAATGTTGGTAGTACATGGCCGCACCCGCTGCCAGTTTTATACAGGCTCTGCAGATTGGAGCTTTGTACGCCAAGTTAAGCAAGCAGTAAGGATTCCAGTGGTGATCAATGGGGATATTACCAACTATGATGAGGCCACAGCAGCTTTGCATGAATCCGGCGCAGACGGGGTGATGATCGGACGGGGTGCTTATGGAAAGCCCTGGATCATCAGTCACATGGCGCATTACCTACGTACTGGGGAGAAATTGCCCGAACCCGATAATGCTGAGAAGCTGGCAATAATTTTGGAACACTATGAACGTATTTTGGAATATTATGGCCCTCGCAATGGGCTTATGATGGCCCGCAAGCACGTATGTTGGTATACCTCAGGGCTTGCCAATTCAGCAATTATACGTAGTACTGTCAATAAACTGACCTCTGCTGAAGAAGTTTTAAATGCCATCACTCAGTTCTTCGATACCCTTATGGAAGCGGAGTAAACTAAACACATTGACGCTTTTAGGCATGCATGGTATTATTACAATAAATATAATTATATGAAAGTTAGTTATGGAAAAAATCTCGCTTTCCCAACTGCAAAACAACCCATACAAAATTATAGACTGCATTATCCAAACTGGAGCGCCATTAGAAATCATTAGACGTGGGCATAGGCTACAGATTAGCTTAAATGAAGAAAAGAACACTAAGCTTAGCAAGCTAGTACCACACAAGGCAATTCAGGGAGATCCTGATGAGCTTATCGATATGAAGGTTGGTGCGCTACCGCTCATTCATAGGCAATAGAAATGGAATTATACACTTGTTTCTAGAGAGGAGTATTTGGTGATCACACTTGGCATCTCCTCGTTTTTAAGATATATATCTACTACTCATAATTACGCCCTCAGGAAGACATATGCATATATACGCCAAGCAATTATCAGCTTTTTTAACCATGGCTAAATATAAAGCCATACTAATATATGGCCCAGAGGATGCTATTGTATACTCTAGCTTAAAGGCCGTGCTGGACCATGCTTTAAAGCTTTATCCTGAGGCCGAGCAGATCAATATAGCCTATAATGAGATCAAGGACGCACCCATGCAGCTTGTTGATGAGATGCGCTCAGTTTCATTATTTACGCAGCAAAAGATTATAGTCGTAGAGCATTGTAGTACTAGCTGTAGTAAGGAACTAATTAAGATACTACAAGAAGCAATCTCCGTTGAGCTGCTGATCTTTATTGCCGGAGATTTAGGTAAAAGCTCTGCGCTCCGCCAGACCTTTGAAGCGCTAGAATATGGGGTGGCTGTCGCTTGCTATAAGCCTGACACTGCTGCCCTGCAGCAGCATATTCATGCCATGATCACTCAAATGGGGTTAAAGTGTGAAGCTGGAGTGGCAGAGATCTTAGTCAATATTATGCCCCCTAATCCTATGCTGATTGATCAGGAGCTACAGAAGCTACAGTTATATAAGAATGGCGAAACAGTAACTGTAAATGATATAGCACGAGTATACGAAAATGCTGCTGAGCTATCTTTAGATGATCTATGCTTGGCAATTATCAATCGTGATGCACGCAATTTAGTGCGCGCGTTGGCCAGAATTGAATATCACGATACTAATTTTATGCTGATTATACGTGTACTGATGGGCTTTTGCATGCGCTTGCTGACAGTTAAAGAGAAGATGGCTACAGGCAGCAACGCTCAACAGGCGATAGCACAGCTCAAGCCCCCAGTTTTTTTTAAGCAGCGCGATAATATGATGCTTGCAGCGCGCAACTGGTCTACAATTCAGGCACAAACACTTCTTACCCAGGTGTTGCAATTGGAAACACGCTGCAAAAGTACCGGCCTGCCACCCGAGCTTTTATTGCGCAGTACACTGCTAGAGTTGGTGTCATAACATTAGTCTAAGTTTGCCTTTCCTCTTAAGTTGAAACCACTTGCCTGAACATTACAACGCCAGTACTGCGGCTCCGACAGTTGGTATGCTGTTAGCTACCGAAGTTGATACACTAACCACAGCAGTATTGCCCGCTATAGCATTATATGCCATGGTGATAACTCCGCACTCCCACAGAGCATATGAAGTGCCTGCAACCACAATGATTCCCGCCACAATTGCCAAAGCAGTCATTATCTCCTTATTATTATTCTCTGGTCGCACAGCTTGGGGACGGGGATCATCAGCACGCTTATGGACTTCCTCCTCTTGAGTTTTTTGTTCCTCTACTGTGAAGGTAACATTTTCTGTACTAAAATCCTTATAACACACTTCCACAGGCTTACCTTGGAGAGCTATGTGCTGCTTCATCCAACCTACAGTGGCTGGTTTCATTTCAAAAACATCGTGCCCATCAATAGTGCGCACTTCCTTACCATTTATCATCTCATGTCTACCATTAGATTTATCTAAATGCTTAGGAAATGACCCTATATGCTCAAACTTAAAATCTTTATTCTCAGGTATTTCACCTGAAGCAATACGCTGTAGTTGTTCATTGCATTGGACAAAAAGTGGTAAAGTATAGTTTGTTTTAAGCGATTTTACATCTTCAGTACTTACAAGATGCGCAGCCTGCTCCTGCCGGAGCTTTAATACACGGTTTCTCGTTGTACTATCCTTATTGGCACTTAAAACTTCCATTCCACAATAATTCCCTTCTTTAGTAAACTGAGTAGAAGGGCTTATTCCATCAAGGGCCAGACGTGCAGTCTTGGTGGAAAATTCTGTAGAATATGGCCCACATGAATCTCCATCTTTTTGATAAATATCCTCACCATTATGCTTCATCTCTACTTCATAGCGCTGCTGGATGTATGCACCAATCACTTTTTCCTCGTCTTCATACGACCTCATGGATCCTAAAGAATTGAAGTAGCTTACCTTAATTTGAGTCTTATCTGCATTTGGTTCAATTGCAATAGTGCCAAAGTGGTTGTGATGCATCAAAACCGGGATAAGGATAAGCTTTGGCATGCCATCCTGCCCATTATCAATTCCATCTAGCACTCCATCTATCAATATTTTCATATCCTGCAGAGTTATATCTCTACCGCTTGTCAGAATGGGATAATAAGCAATCTTATCTTGTAAGGGCTTATCTGCTGCACTGATGAAGCTAGCCTTAAAGTTCCCTTCTTTATCTAGTTGAAAATTGTTGAAACCACCCACACCAGCTTTATATGTTTTCAAGCAGATGGAATTATGAGCAAAACCTGTAGGTGTCGATGGCTCTTTTTCAATACTGAATATAGAGAAAAGTAAATCCGATAGATCAGGGTTATCATACCACCTATTTGGATTCTTTGAGTCAAGAGCAGCTTCTACCATTATATGTTTTCGTAACATTATGTTCTTCCTAATTCATGCTTAATATCTAATTTTATGGTAGCATAACTTCTGTTTAAGATCAATTTTTATATTATTGCAAGCTCACCTATAACTCTTCTTCTAGGAAATTCAGGTACTTGCGGTAGACATAAATTCTATCTCTTTCTTTACCGCTTATTTCCTCTACAATATCAAGCTCTAAAAGATGATTAAGCACGCTTCTTGCCGTTGGTGCTGTCATATTCAACTCTGCTGCTAATGTGGGTACTGAAACCTGAGGTAGTTTTTTTAAATGCTCGAAGACAGTGATACAGGAAAATTTAGCCCGCCCCAATTTTTGGATTTTAGCTAAATCTACCTCAAAAAGCGCATTAATTTTTCTAGCAGTTAACAAGGCAAGTTTTGCTGAGTGGGTCACTCCCTCTAGGAAGAATTCCAACCATGTTTCCAACATACCATGGGTGCGGACCTGTTGTAGCAAATCATAATACACACTACGATTCTGTTTTAGATATAGGCTTAAATATAAAATAGGTGCCGCAAGCATGCCCTTTTCACATAGCAGCAAAACAATAAGCAGTCTGCCCAGTCTTCCATTGCCATCTAAAAATGGGTGTATAGTTTCAAATTGAACATGGGCAATAGCAACCTTAATAAGTATTGGTAACCTCACATCTTCATCGTGCAGGAATTTTTCTAAATCACCTAAATGTTCCATCATCATTTCCGGAGGAGGGGGCACAAATAAGGCATTACCAGGCCTTGTTCCTCCAATCCAATTTTGCATACGCCTAAATTCTCCCGGCGACTTCCGAGCGCCTCGTGTCCCTTGAAGTAAGAGTGCATGAATTTCACATAGCAGACTTAAGGATAAAGGAAAGCCACCTTTAAGGCGTTTCAACCCATGGTTGATTGCCTTTACATAATTAGATACCTCTTCTACATCCTCTATTTCTACGCTTTTTTTATGGTCATGTTCAAATAAAATTAAGTCAGAGAATGAGCTTTGTGTACCTTCAATTTGCGATGAGAGTAAAGCCTCTTTACGTACATACATATAGATAAAAAGAGAGGTATTAGGTATAGACTGCGTTATACTATTAAGCTCCGCTACCGCTTTAGTTGCTTTCTCCAAACACGGATATAGCGCTTGTAAATCTAAAGGTGGTGGCAGTTTGATGGGCACATACGCTCTGTAAGGCTCCCCTGATACCTTTTGTGTTACATATTTACCAATCCTACTTTTCAAGTCCATCTTTTCTTAACTCCTTATATAAAAAAAAGATACTACATTATCTTTTCTTAGTCAAGAACGTAAAGAAAAGTTATACCAAGCTTAGGATATAATATCAACTCTCAGCTAAAACAGTACAAAGAGCGACGCTGTAATCTTTTAGCTGAGAGTTGGTAAAATATAGCTCGCCTTCATAAAAGGTATATTAGACCCTCGCATACCAAGCCAAAGGCCAGTGGCACAGCTAGATTATCGTCTATGCCATATCTATGGGCTCCCAGCTCTACAAAGGTAGCCACCGCTGCAGCCAATGAACCCATTACTAAAAAAGCTTCATTATAGCCCCATATGCCACCGCAAATGCTTACTACCATCATCGCTACTGCAAAGAATGCTATGCTGCCTTCCAAAGTTTTGCCATTTGGAAGAGGGTGACGCCCCACAGCGCGCCCAACTAAAGCAGCTGCAGTATCAGCCCAACCTAATACTAGGTAACTTAATACATATATACGGGGCGATAAAAGCACCAGGCAAATACAGGCAGAGAGCACCAAAAAGGTAGCTCCCGTATAGCGCTGAGCTTCGTGCGAGCGCAAAATAGAGGCCATGCCAGACTGGCGCAAAATTCCACGTACACGCATACTAATAAAAGAATGACCAAGCCTTATATATTCAAAGAGTAGCATGCATACAAGAATGCCCCCCAAAGAAAGGGCCACAACGTGATATGGCAAATATAAAACAAGCACTAAGCTTGAAGGAAATAAAACGTGTATAGCTTTTCTCACAAATTCGTGTTTTAATTCAATCGCGTTTGTTTGCTGCGAATTGAGCGGGTATGTCACTAAACTATTCTTTAGCTCTTGAGGCATGTTAGTATCCTGAAAGGGTCTTAGTTATATGCAACATCTTCGCAGATCTTGTTATGGAGAATCTACATGAGTGGTTGGTACATCGCAATATTATTGTTATTCATTTTTGGGGTTATATTTCTCTTTGCGCTATTCTCCAAAATATTACAACAACGACGTGCGGCCCTAAGCAGACGCGCATTAGAGGATATATATAGCACTTCGCAATATCGCAATCGTCAAGTTCAAAAGCATATTCCTCATAATGATTTCATTGGCCGTGATAAACTCCGCGAAGCACAAAAGCGAAAAGAGCTGGAAGCTCAAGGTGTAACCAAATATCAGCCCCATGCCACGCGAATTGAGCAAGAAAGGAATAGTGAAGTAGAAATCGTAGGAGTGGTGGAGCCCAAAGGCTTCTGGACACGCTTTATCATCAGCCAAAAGCTAGGATTTATAATGGCCCGTCTTAATTTCCAAAAGCGTGGAGGTGGGAGGTGGGTTAATTTTATTGAAGCCCAGGGTGCGTCACAAGGCAAAAATCAAGATAGAGGTAGGTAGATGCCTTTATGTCTCCACTCTGCCACCGCACCCAATCAAATCAAATGTGTGGCATGCGGTTCACTTTTAGCCCCGCAATATGATAATTATTTCACCGCCCTTGGTTTAACAATGCAATATCCTTTAGACCCCGCCCAGCTTGATTTGGCACTGTATGAGCGAATTCGCCAACTTCATCCTGATCATTATACACGAAATTCTAATGAGCAGCAGTTAGCAATAGCACATAGCAGTTACCTAAACCAAGCATACCGCACTCTACGCAGTAATATAGAGCGGCTAGGTTATTTGCTGCAGCTTTATGGCTATGATATAGAGAATTCACAAGCTCAAGTATCTTCTGAATTTCTGATGCAAGCCATGGAATGGAGGCAAGACCTGGCGCAAGCGCAAACTGCTGAAGATGTCAAACATCTTATATCTGACCTTGCAGTGTTAAAGCAAACATACTATAGTTCTTGCACTCAACATGATATGTCAGGAGATAAAAAAGCCCTATTTGGGGTGTACTTAGAACTTAAGTTTGCAGAGCGTTTTGGACAGGAATTGCAGAAGGAGCTAGAGAAATACGATGAAGAGCCTTAAAAAGCTAGACGATATAAACCCTGCTAGGGTTTATGATCTTCTTGAACCGAGTGAACCAGATACCGAAACAGAAGTGGTTACTATAGCTGTAGGTATTGACCTGGGCACTACTAACTCCCTTGTAGCAATAGTACAAAATAGTGTCGCACATATTATACCAGATCCTGCTACCGGGCTTCGCATCCTGCCCTCTGTAGTACATTATAGCCATAACCAAGTTACGGTAGGGACCAAGGCCTGGCAAAAGCAAGGTTATATCTCATCAGCTAAAAGATTAATGGGGCGCTCTTCTGAGGATATCCCAAACTTATCCTCTTTTGTTCCCTACCCTTTATGTGTCGGCCAAGATAATGGGCCGATTATGATTAAGACAGAAGCAGGAAATAAGACACCTATTGAAGTAGCAGCGGAGATACTTAAAGTTTTAAAAAATCAGGCAGAGGCCTATCTAGGTCAAGCAGTTAAGCATGCTGTTATTACGGTACCAGCTTATTTTGGTGAATCAGCACGAGTTGCCACTAAGTATGCCGCAAAGATGGCAGGCCTAGAGGTTTTGCGTATCTTGAATGAGCCAACCGCAGCAGCTGTAGCCTATGGCTTGGAACAAAAAGCTGAGGGCAGCTATTTAGTTTTCGACTTGGGCGGCGGCACTTTTGACGTATCTATCATTCGTCTTACCAGAGGTGTATTCCATGTGATGTCTACTGCAGGGGATGTATTCCTTGGAGGCGATGATTTTGACTATAAAATTACTGAGCATATGCGCCATAATTTTAATGCCGAAGGGTCACTAGCAGATTTGCTCCAGCAGGCACGGCAAATCAAAGAAGCACTCACCACAACTAAAGAATGGGTAGGGCAATTTGGCACTAAAGCAGGATGCAAACTAAGCCGCATTCAATTTGAGCAGATGCTTGAGCCATACGCTAAATATATGCATAAGATAGTACGTAAAGCTTTGGTAGATGCAGAGCTAACAATAAGTGATATAGATGAAGTACTTATGGTGGGAGGAGCCACCCGCATTCCATATATAAGAAATATGGTCGAAAAATGGTTTGCCAAACCACCTCTGACCTCCATTAATCCTGAAGAAGTAGTGGTAACCGGGGCGGCTCTACAAGCTCAAAGCCTAACTTATGGCAGTGATACAACTTTACTTGATATTACACCATTGTCTTTAGGCATAGAGCTAAATGGCGGTATAGTTGAAGTGTTAATTCCACGTAACACCCCGATCCCTACTGAATGTACTAAATTTTATACTACAGCACGTGATGGGCAATCAGCTTTTATCATTCATGTATTACAAGGTGAAAGTAGCGAAGTTAAAGACTGTATGTCACTAGCACAATTTGAATTACGTAATCTTCCTTCAATGCCCGCAGGCCAGGTGAAGCTAGGAATTAGTTTTCGAATTGATGCAGATGGGTTGCTAACGGTAGATGCTGTGGAAACGACAACAGGTAATAAACATGAGGTAATAATTAAACCTTCGTATAATCTTGACTCTGATACCATAAAAAGTTTAACACCTTAATTCAATTTTTGTATGCCTCAAGCTCCTAACCTTTATATGTAACAAATAGTTCATATTTGAATTTAAATACAGTGTAATTTTTAGTTTTTTTAGAAACTACCAGCCAAGTAGAAAGCCTCTCTTGCTTTTGATAGTAAAATACGTTATAATACCTATGCTAGGAAAGATCATATCCTACCATGTGTTATAAATTAGTGATTTAGCGGCCACCTAAACAATGCGAAATTATCCACTTACCCAATTTGTAGACGCACATCAATACTCATATATTGATACTATATCTGCTTCTCACGCAGTGTTAAAGAGCATTAGAAGTGGCCTAGGCTCTGAAAGTTATAAAGAAATTTCTACACAGCTACAAAATCAATGGGCTTATTCCTTAGATATAACCGCCCCTGGGAATGGTAATACTTACTTACTTTATATTACTGACATCTGGTCTCAGATTTCATCCAATATGGGTACTTTCTACTTAAAAATGAATGCAGTTACCCAAACTCTTCAATTAGATCCTATTAACTGTCCACTTGAGTTACCAGTAACAGACATAGCATCTTCCAATCCACTCTCTAGTTTTATCTTCTCTCACCCTAAGGTATATAGCTGGCTTGGAGCTACTCAACATAAAATTTGGCAAGATGAGTGGGAGCTTAACTTATCAACTGTGGTAGCACTTTTAAGCAGGAAAAAGGTAAGTGAAGAGCAATCAGCAGAAAAAATTAAGGCCTTAAGCCTACTCTTTGAGGCTGGAATAAATGCTGGTCTTAAAGTATCTATGTTTGACTTATATTTAGTGGATCCATGTATACGTTCTTCATATGTATTAGAATGGTTTAAGCAAAATGCAATAAGCCTAGGGCGTGGTACAGGAGATATAGTTTTATCCTATATATTTTATGGCTCCATATCTTTAATTATGGGACATGCTGCAAATGTATCTTTATCTTGGGCTCTGTCATACTCTGTATTAAAAGCCACCGATCTTTTTGGTAACAATAAGCTATGCTATGGCAAAGATTATAATAGGATGCCCGTCATTCTAAGTAGCTTTGCGGTATACTTGCTTGCTGCATCTATCGCTATGCCAACTTCTTATGGTGTCGGATTAATTGTAGGTACTGCACTCAATCCCGAAGTGCTGGCTACAACACAGTATATGCTATTTGATACAGCCTTGGTATTTTTACTTTATGGCCTGGCTAGTAAATGCTTTGAATTAAGCATGTATGAAATGTGTAATACAATGGTTATTTCCATTGAAGACGGTGTAGCTCATGCCGTAAAACATAGTGACTGGGCAAATAAAATATCCAGCACCTTCCAAGCTGCCAAAGAGTCCATATCAGCAACTCTAAGGTAGCCTTGAGAGCCTTACCCTATAATATCAGAAGATGTAGAGGCCCTATTCATCTGCTCCACCGCTAAGCGAAATCCTAGTCCTTTTATAATAGATAGGGTAGTATCGAGTTGTGGCTTAGTTTTACCAGTCAAAATCTTATACAAATTTTGCCGGTTTAAATGTGTACGTTCTGAAAGTTTCGCAATGCCTCCCTGCGCCTCGGTAATATAGCGTAGTGCTAGCATTAGTGCTGCCACATCATGATCTTCTTCATACTCATCAATAGAAGTATCTAAGAAGCTTTGCGCCTCTTTTGGGTCTTTCAATCTTTCGATTAAATAATCGTTAAATTTTTGATATTGCCTAGTCATTTCTTTTCTCCTTGTATTGCTGCCAATAATTAATGGCACGCTTTATGTCTTTTTGCTGAGTCTGTTTATTACCACCACAAAGCAAGGCAACAATTTTACTCCTTACAATGTCGCATATTCGCGACTTCCTGTCAACACTAATTCCCATTATACTTCACCATTTCATTTTTTATACTCTTTTCTCACTTCAATTGCATTGCTCTTTTACAGCGCATATCAAGACTTGCATTATAACACAAATACCAGCTCTCAGCTAAAACAGTACAAGGAGCGACGCTGTAATCTTTTAGCTGGGAGTTGGTATAATAAATCCTTTGCTCCAAACCCAGCAGTACTGTAATTTAATTCCGGACACTACTTTTGCTGAGACAGGATGATGCCAAAGACACAAGAACTAGCCAACGCCATTAGATTTCTAGCTATAGACATGGTGGAACAAGCCAAATCTGGCCATCCTGGCATGCCTATGGGGATGGCGGATGTTATCACCATATTATTTCGTGATTTCATTAAATTTATGCCACAAGATTCACATTGGCCAGATCGCGATAGGTTTATTCTCTCTGCTGGTCATGGCTCGGCGCTCCTATATGCCGTGCTTTACTTGACTGGCTATGATATGCAGATTGAAGACCTGAAGCACTTCCGCAAGCTTGGTTCGCGTACACCTGGGCATCCGGAATATGGGCATACCGGCATAGAGACAACTACTGGGCCCTTGGCTCAAGGACTGGCAAATGCTGTAGGCATGGCATTAGCCGAACGTATACTTAATGCACAATATACAGATGCTATGGTGTCCCATAAGACATATGTAGTAGTAGGAGATGGCTGCTTGATGGAAGGCCTGAGTCAAGAGGCTATATCCTTTGCAGGCCACTTACGATTAAAGCACTTTATAGTGCTTTTTGATGATAATGGAATTTCCATTGATGGCAGCACTAATTTAGCTACTTCCGATGATCACTTAGCACGTTTTGCAGCTAGCGGTTGGCAAGTGCGCGTAGTAGATGGACATAATTATACCGACATTCATGATGCTTTAACCTGGGCTCAAAGTGCCGAGCATCCAGTCTTATTGGCATGCAAAACCCAGATTGCTTATGGCTCCCCTAATAAAGGAGGCAGTTGCCATGCGCATGGCTCGCCCTTAGGCGCGCAAGAAGTGCTGCACACACGCCAATACTTAAAGTGGCCCTACCCCCCATTTGTTATACCTGATGATATCTTATCTACCTGGCGTAACTTCTTTCAGCGCAATATATCAGCCTATGAGACCTGGCAAAAGCAACCCTCAAAGGAGAGCTTTTTAGCACGTTTAGAAGCTGATTTCTACACTACAAACATAAACTCCCTGCTGGCATTTAAGCAGCAGTTGAGCGAACATCCAGTAGTAGAAGAAGCAACCCGTCGTAGCTCACAACGTATATTATCACAGCTTATACCACTTATACCCTCACTAATAGGTGGATCTGCTGATCTCACCCCCTCTAACAATACTAAAACCGAGATGCAAAAACCCATTAGTGCCGAAAACTATGGGGGTCAATATATACACTATGGTATACGCGAACATGCTATGGGTGGGATAATGAATGGATTGGCGCTACACGGTGGCTTCATTCCATATGGGGGTACTTTTCTGGCTTTCACTGACTATATGCGACCTGCAATTCGTCTAGCAGCATTAATGCGCCAAAGAGTGATATATGTAATGACTCATGATTCAATTGGCCTAGGAGAAGATGGCCCCACTCATCAACCCATTGAACATCTCGTGGCTCTGCGTGCAATTCCGCATTTACAAGTATTTCGCCCGTGTGATGCTGTAGAAACATTGGAAGCTTGGGAACTAGCGCTGCAATATCAGGGCCCTTCTATTTTAGCACTGACGCGTCAGAATTTACCACAAGTGCGCCTTCGGTATGCTGCACTCAATATGGTGCAGTACGGGGCATATATATTGCGCCACACTGAAGGTGCGCCTGATGTTACCATCTTTGCTAGTGGCTCTGAGGTGCATTTGGCTTTCGAAGTAGCTGATATATTAGAAATGAAAGTACGGGTTATTAGTGCGCCTCAGCTGCAGCTATTTGCCAAGCAAACTTGCGAGTATCGCGATACTATCTTGCAAAATTCTGGTATGAAAGTAGTAATAGAAGCGGCTTTGCTAACAGGTTGGCAGGATGTGCTTGGGCCAGTAGATCTGCTAGTAGGGCTGCATGATTTTGGAGCATCGGCGCCAGCTGATGATTTATACCAACACTTTGGCTTAACGGCCGAGGCCATCAGTGCTAAGATACTAAAGAGCAAGGGATTGGGTTAATATCATATCACTCTCTATAATACAATCAGGATTCTATAAATATCCTAGCGGTGGTAGCGGCTGCAAAGCCGCGTAGGAGGACGGCAATGAGGCCTCCTAAAAATATCATTTATCACAACATGCATGAGCAGTTACGGTATAAATTATGTTCTTCCTAAAAGCCTATAAGAAAAATATTATTTTCATCTGCTGTCTTAATAGTATCTGCTCCATCTAACAACAAAGTAGAGTCAGCTTCTACAGCCGCACCACGCATGCCGTATTCTTTCAACTGATTGATAGTGATATTACCAACACAGGGTAAGTCAACACGACGATCTTGATTAGGCTTAGAAATTTTAACCAAAATTGCGCCAGGTTCGTCTTTCTGCTGAATCCTACCGCATCTCTTAATCAATTCATCCGTACCTTCAGCTGCTTCCACACCTAACACCAAGCCAGATTGTATTACCAGCGCTTGCCCTACATCCAATGCTGCGATGTTACGTAGAATTTTTGTACCTTTCTTAATATCTTCCACAGCAGATTTATCTGGTTCGGTTCTAGTTAAAACACCTTTTCGGATTACAATGTCACGAGCTATCATTTCGGGAGGGATAATAGTAAATCCTTCTTTTTCCAGGAATTTAATAACTGTAGATAATACCGCATTATCATTGAGCCCATTCTTCATGATTTTAGCTAGCAATACAGCTCCCTTAAGATCTAGCAACAAGCGCGATAGATGTGCACGTTCTACTCTACCTGCAAGTACTATATGAGTAGCTCCTTCCATTTGTAGAAGACGCAAAATCTTACTAATGTTGTATACAGGAATTGTCTCATATGATATTCCCTTAAATAATGTGGATGAGGTTTGCCCTTCCAGGCCTACTACCACACACTCAATACCTTTTTTAATACATGCATCATAAACGTGGCGTGGCAAAGTACCGGCCCCTGCTATAATACCTACTTTTTGTATTTTTGACTGATTTAATTCCAAGGCATTCTCCGCTTATATTGCATTTCCTATTTTGGCATACATAAAGGTCGCTTCTGACGATTTAAAATAAAATCTGTGACCTCTAAGATTCGTTCTTTATTATTATATGCCTGCTGTATCATATTTACTCTCTCCTCCAAAGGCCTATCCAAGTTTTGTGTAAACATTTCACGAAACGCTTGCTGTAATGCATTAATTTCCTCTCTGGCAAACTGATGCCTCTTCATACCAACTAAATTAAGCCCCGCTAAATGTGCTCTTTCTCCTATCACATTACCATATGGTATAACATCTTCTACTACAATGCTACCACCCCCTATAATAGCATATCTACCGATACGCACAAATTGATGATAAGCAGTGATGCCACCTAATATAGCATGATCCCCAACCACTACATGGCCAGCAAGAGTAGCATTATTAGCTATTGTAACGTCATTACCAATATGACAATCATGCGCAATATGTACACCAATCATAATTAAACAGTCATCACCCACCGTTGTCTGGGAATCTAAATCTGTTCCTGGGTTGATAGTTACATATTCTCGAATTATATTATTTTGACCAATACGGACATAAGATCTTTCACCTTTATGCTTTTTATCTTGAGTGCGAGAGCCTAAGGAAGCAAAAGGAAATATTTCAGTACCCTGTCCAATTTCTGTATATCCACCTATACATACATGTGAATGCAGGTGCACATTAGCACCTAATCTTACATTGGCACCAATTACACAATATGGCCCTATTTCGCACGAAGGATGAATTACTGCTTCTTTACCAATTACTGCCGAGCTATGTATTGCCATTGTTACTCCATTACTTGCCTTTTAACCAATACCGCAGAAAAAGTAACATCCGCTACTCGCTGCTCATCAACTAATGCTTCGCCCTGCATTTTCCACATGTTGCCACGCTGCTTTTGCAGCTCCACGTGCAATTGCAATACATCTCCTGGTACTACTGGCCTACGGAAATGTGCATCCGCTATAGTAGCAAAGTATACAATATAGTCTTTCCATTCTACAGTTTGATGCAAGCACATCATGACTACTGCTGCTTGAGCTAATGCTTCTAATATAAGCACTCCCGGCATAACTGGGTGCCCTGGAAAATGTCCTTGAAAAAAGTGTTCATTGATTGTGACATTTTTGATGGCATGAATTTTACCCTCTGTCGTTTCTATCACCCGATCTACCAATAGCATTGGATAGCGGTGAGGAATTAAATCCATAATTTTCGTTATATCAAAATTATTGTCCATTACTCTCCTTTTGCTCGCTTTTATTCTTAGTAGACATGCGGCGTAATATTGCTGTCTGACGGTGCCAATCCCTAATTTTTACTGATGGAGTGCCTCCTACAACTTCACCGGCTTCTACATTCTGCATCACTCCGCTTTGTGCCGCAACCATTGCCCCGTCTCCAATATTAAGGTGACCAGCAATACCAGCTTGCCCCCCACACATTACCCCATTTCCTATCACCGTGCTACCTGCTACCGCCACTTGGGCTACAATCACACAACTTTTGCCCAGGCGGGCGCCGTGGCCAATCTGAATCAGGTTATCCATTTTTGTGCCATCACCAATTACAGTATCTTCTAGTGCACCTCGGTCTATGCAAGTATTGGCACCGATCTCTACATCATTACCAATGATAACGCTGCCTATCTGCGGTACTTTAATTATGCCTGTCTTACTTGGGGCAAAGCCAAAACCATCCTGCCCTATACGTACACCAGAATGAATTATACAACGCTGCCCAACCTGGGCACAGATAATTGTGGTATTAGGCGCAATGAATGTGTCTTTGCCAATAATTACAGCCTGGCCAATATAAGTATTGGCACCAACATAGCAATTCTCCCCAATTATTGCATTATCCTCTATATAAGCCCCGGCTTCTATGTGACACCCATGCCCAATCTTAGCGTTTTTACTCACATACGCTTGAGGCGATATATGTGCAACAAATGTAGGAGCTGGATAAAACATCGTAGCTATTTGCGCATATGCCACATATACGTTATCACTGATAAGCATCACCAGCCCTTCAGGTGCCTCAAGAGCATAACGCTTATCCAAAATGCAAGCCGAAGCTTTAGTTTGCGGTAACTGCGCAATATAGCTCGGGTTGCTAAGAAAAGTTAAGTCTCCCTTCTGCGCACCACTTAAGGTGGCAACATTCTTAATTAATTGCTCACCATCTCCCCTTAGCTCGCAACCCGTTGCCTTTGCCAGTTCAGCAGCTTTAAGTGGCCCTATAGGCTTAAAGAAAATTGGGATAGACACAATGAACCTCCTACTTGAAAGAATGGGATAAGTTTAGGCTTCTGCGCTTTTTGTGTCAATCGCCAAGTAGTGAACGGGCCAAAAGAAGTGTAGGAGGCTTGTCTTTATATCGCGTATTTAGTATCATGATTGCTAATATAATTTAAGTCTCAGCATAAATTATGGCTAAAGATTCAAAATTACCCGCCAGCTTTTTTAACCAACATGCAGTTGAAGCGGCTAAAGATTTAATTGGTAAGAGTCTAATATTTGGTGATTTCAAAGGTATCATAACCGAGACAGAAGCATATCGCGGGCTTGATGATGAAGCCTCACATGCATTTATGGGCCCCACCCTTCGGTCCTCTATTATGTTTGGCGAGCCTGGATATAGCTATGTCTACATCATTTATGGTATGTATCACTGCTTAAACATCGTAACAGAAGAACAGGGCCAACCTAGCGCAGTGCTAATTCGTGGCCTTACGCTACCCCAGCTCCACTTAGATGGGCCAGGCAAATTATGTAGACACCTAGGTATTACAAGAGAGCATAATGGCATTCATTTGATTTCGAGCGAAAGCTTTTATTTAACAGAAGGCGAAGGTCCTCTTGCTTATAAAGCAACTCCCAGAATTGGAATTAAGAAAGCCACTGATAAGCTGTGGAGATTTATAGCTAAGGGGTAATATAGTAAGCGTTTAGATGTGTAGGCTGTATAAATATGCATTTCAGCTGTCTTACCTGCTGCTTGATCGGGGTATCTATCCAAAGACTCATTTGTAGCTTATATGGACCTCGTGGTCAAGCCACGGGGAGAGAGGTTTAACATGTAATCAACTATATTGTGATAAATTTTGATATTTTTAGGAGGCCTCATTGCCGGCCTCCTACGCGGCTTTTAAGCCGCTACCACCGCTAGGATATTTATAGAATCCTGATTATACTATGGGGAAGGATATTTGTATCTCATCCTCCTATATCCCTCAGAGCTAAAATATCTTATTTCATTTGGCTTTCCATTAATCTTAACTACACTACCTGGTAGCTTTTTATTCGCAAATTTAGAGGGGGTGCTACGAGCCAGCGTCTTAGAGGCATCTAATAGCTCCGACATCTTATGGTACCTTCTGTACTATTATAAGCGCATCATTTGCAGAAACTTCACTATTCAACGATAGAATTAATAGAACCATTAGCATTCTAAAAAACATATAAACCTCTTGGTATTTTTATAGTATAAGAAACTATTATGATTTAATTGTCCTAATGTCAATAAGCAAATATACCAATCTTATGATTGATGTCTTGCATAATAAGCAGCATTCCGCTTAAATAATGGCTCCAACTTAAGCGAAATTATCTACGCTCCACTACATCTGCCATACTATAGAGGCAGCCAGCCGGTTGACGAGCAAGCCACAGAGCAGCTTTATAAGCACCAGGGGTAAAAAGTTGGCGGCCAAAAGCCCGGTGGTTGATCGATATCTGCTCATGCGCAGAGGTAAACATCACTGTATGCTCGCCTACAACTCCACCCCCGCGTAATGTGGCAAAGCCAATACTCCCGTCTTGGCGTGGGCCGGTATGGCCATATCTTTCCCATACCGCGTGCTTTTCTAACTCCACCCCTCGCCCTTTCGATGCAGCCTTACCTAGCATTATGGCTGTTCCTGAGGGCGCATCTACTTTATTGCGATGATGCATCTCCAGCACCTCTATATCAAAATCAGCACCTAATTTCGCAGCACATTCTTGCACAACTCGAGCCATTACATTCACCCCCAAAGACATGTTTGAAGACCATAGTATACGCGTCATTTGCGCATATTCATGTAGTTGAGATAATTGCTCTTCGCTAAAGCCAGTAGTGCCACATACATGTATGCGCGCATGTTGTGCGCAAAGTTGAGCTATTTGCATAGAATAATCAGGGGCAGTAAAGTCAATTACCACATCAGTTTCAAGTAATGATTGCTCCAGATCATGACTGCATAAAATACCCACATCCTCTTTTAGATGCAACACTTGGGCTATATCTTGGCCTTGCGCAGGGCTATGTGCTGAAACAGTGCCACCTACTATTTGCACCTCTTTATGCGTAAGTCCATAGCGTAGAAGCTCACGTCCCATTCGACCCGCAGCACCTGCAATAAGTATCTTGAGCATAGCTTAACCTAAGAGGGGAGACCACGCAGGGTCAGTTGCTTCCGTTGGAGTTGGTACCATTCGCTCATGGTAGCCAGTAATATCGATTGCGTATAGCTGCTTTGGCCCACCACGACGCTGCTTAGAGTATATAAGTGCCATGCCATTAGGGGCCCAAGATGGTCGCTCAATCAGCCAATCCGAGGTAATAATACGTTCGCCACTTCCATCAGGACGCATCACCCCAAGATGGAACATACCGTCACGTATCTTAGTAAAAGCTATATAATCACCACGTGGCGACCAGATTGGGGTAGCATAAACTCCTGCTCCATGGCTGATCCTTTTGATTCCAGCGCCATCTCGGTCCATGGCATAGATTTGTCGGCTGCCACCACGGTCTGAGTTAAATACTATATGTTGTCCATCTGGCGAATAAGCCGGTGAAGTGCTAATAACTCCCGGATCATTAGTCAACTGATTGGTAAACCCACTAGATAGATCTACTTCATACAAATTGGTAGTCCCTTTTGCCGCCACCGACATAACCACATAATTGCCGTCAGGAGAAATACGTGGAGCAAATGACATACCCTTAATATTGCCTACTACGCTTTGTCTGCCACTATTAATATCCAGCAAAAATACCTTAGGGATGTGCTGCTGATAGGATACATAAACCGCACGCTGATGTTTTAAATCAAACCAGGGGCTTAAAGCTAAACTACGACCATTCGTTAAAACACGATAATTAGCTCCATCTTGATCCATAATTGCCAGGCGTTTTACACGCTTTTTTGCTGGGCCATTTTCAGCAATTAAGAGGATACGGGTATCAAAAAATCCTTCTTCTTTAGTCACTTGTTTATAAATCTGATCAGCTATTTTATGAGCAATTCTACGCCACCCCTGGTCTGCTGCACGAAATACCATACCGCCAACCAAAGTCTCGGAGTATGGGTCCCACATACGGAACTCTACCTTCATTGCACTGGGCGAGCCTTCCACGCGACCTGCTATCACCCCTGCTGCCTGCAGTTTACGCCAGCTAGAGTACTCAGGAGTTTTCAACACACTCGGCTTTTCGAGGAAAGAGGCTCTATCAATAGCGCGAAATAAGCCACAGCTTTGTAAGTCGTTTTTTACCACCTCAGAGATCTGTGCAGCTATACTCTGCAGCCCCTCCCCTGCTCCTTCAAATGTGCCAATAGCAAGAGGCAGCGGCTCTATATTACCTTGAGTAATATCAACCCTAAGTGCAGCCTGTGCTGTTTGCATCAATATGCCACACACTATAAATATCGAAATAGTAAACTGACGCATGTTACTTCACCTCATCTTTTTTTAAAACACCACCCACAGCATAATCGCACGGTTGCATATCGGAGAGAATTATCCGTACTGATTCCGGCTTATGATCAAGAGCCCTACATACTGCATCCGTTACCTCTTTGACAAGCTTACGTTTTTGCTCTTCATTACGCCCTGCTAACAACTGAATATTTATAATAGGCATGCTTATCTTCCTAAATAGTAATTTTGCACCAGAGTATTAATAGGTGCATATAATGTCAAGAGGAGAGTGCTTAAGGCACTCCAGACTTTCGGGCAAAACACGTTTATAAGCTTGAATAAGTAGAAACTTTAATCTGATACTGTAGTTTGAGACCAAGAGCATGAGCAGCATTATTTATGATTTTTATTCAGAAAACTTTTAAAACCCTCTACTTTACTATCAAAATCTTGCTTAAGCTGCATAGCTTTCTGGGGATTGTTTTCTGCCAGTGTCTTAGCCACACTACTTATGATAGCAGTCCATAATTCTGCTGCATCCAAAGAAGCCGTATTTTTAAACTTGTGCTGGTCTAATACTAAAGCAAAATGCAAATCCACATCACCGCCCTTACTATCAATATACTGAGCAATAGTAAGGGTAAGAAGGTTTTTCACAGGATTAATGTCATCAGGAGGAGCTAAATGCACTTTTTGAGTTATTACCCTCCAGTCCATATGTACATCTGAATTCTGCCATTTACTTGTAGCTTTGACAGAGACAGCACCTCCATTAAGCCAATTAAATGGTGCCTTCTTTATGAATTTTCTAATAGTATCTGCAGGCAAATCAACTATATTCCACATTGATTCATATCCAGAAGCTAAGTGCTGAGTAGATATCTCGATGCTTGAGCCATCTATTGTTCCTTCAACATTAGAATTAAAAAATGTGTCAAAAATAGCATATTCACTCCGAAACAGCTTGCTTTGAATTTTTTGGAATAGGAATTTCACTATAGCATTACTATCTTGAGAGACAGATAGCTTGATATTGTTCAGTTCTAGGTCCTGTATTATGAAATGGCGCGCAACTTTAGGTTTGCCTGTAGTGTGAGTCTTGTGGCTAGGACGCTTATGGTCAATCTCCCCTATTATGCCACTTATATTGAGTTTATTAATTTTTATTGGCCTAAAAACAAGGCTCAACATATCTAGATCTATCTCAACTTTATCAGCGATTATATCAAAGCTCGATTCTGCATTATTCGCCTTCTTGACGCTAAGATTATGGAAGCTGAAGTGGCCAGTAAAGATATTGCCTCCCACGGCAGAAAATTCTATCTTTGTGCCCGTTCTTTTGTGCATGCTCTCTGCCACCCATCGCATAGTTGGTTCAAAATACAAGAAATTTGCTGCTAATAATAGGACAATAATAACCCCAAACAAAGCTCCCAAGGGCTTATGTAGTTTATGTAGCACATGTCCTAGCGTAGTTACAATTCCGCCTTCATTAGCATCCTGAGCTGCTAATCTTGAAGACCTATAAAGCGGCAGCTCAAAACAATTAAATATCAAAGATAGCAGTAGTAATAGAATGTTTATAAGCGGAGTAATAACTGCTAAAAAAAGCGGTCCTAGCAATTCCGCTAATAATGTAATAAGGATTTCGATATTTCACCTGCGCTCTTCTTATTATATTTAATATTAGAGTATTTAATATAGTCTCAGGCAAGAGTAAAAGAACGTTTGCCTTCCGCTTGGAGATATTATAAAATGCTAGCATATTGGATAAGTAAAAAAGTTGTGAACGTGCAGGAGACATTAATCCCAGCCAATCAAGATAAGAGGCCACGTAAGCCAGAGTGGATCCGTGTGAAGGCCCCTACTTCCAAGGAGTTCCAGGAAGTACATGACCTCGCTCGCAAGTATAAGCTAAATACCGTATGCGAAGAGGCCGCATGTCCTAATATTGGTGAGTGCTGGCAAAAGAAACATGCCACCTTTATGATCTTGGGCAGTGTGTGTACTAGATCCTGCCGTTTCTGTAATATTGAAACTGGTATGCCTGATAAATTAGATCCGCACGAGCCAGATAACATTGCTGAAGCGGTGCGTAAGCTGGGCCTAAAGCATGTGGTGATTACCTCGGTAGATCGTGATGACTTACCAGATGGAGGCGCTGCCCACTTTGTTTCATGTATTCATAAGATACGCCAACAAGCCCCAGGCACTACTATTGAGATTCTAACTCCAGACTTTTTGCGGAAAGATGGGGCGGTAGAAAAAGTAGTTGAAGCCTGTCCTGATGTTTATAACCATAACATTGAAACAGTGCCTTCTTTATATCAACGCATTCGCCCTGGTGCCCGCTATTTCCACTCGTTGAATTTGCTGCATCGAGTAAAGCATCTGAATCCTAATATCTTTACTAAGTCTGGTATAATGGTTGGCCTAGGAGAAACTGCAGAAGAAGTACTACAGGTAATGGATGACTTGCGCGCAGCAGATGTAGACTTCATGACCATAGGTCAGTACTTACAGCCTACTCCAACTCATGCTAATGTAGAGCGTTATGTTCATCCTGACGAGTTTGACTACTATGCACGCATAGCCAGGGTTAAGGGCTTCTTAATGGTTTCTGCTAGCCCTCTTACCCGCTCATCATATCATGCCGGGGAAGATTTCTCTAAATTACAACTACAACGTTTAGCTGCAAATGAATAAAGTAGGACAACGTAAAGCCGCATCTATAAGCAAATGGAGTGATGCCATAAATAGTACAAGATATTTATGGCAACGGTTGCGTATTATAATATTTATTGTCTTCTTAGGACTATCTATAATTCTATTGCATGGACAAAAGATAAAACTCCGTGATTACATAGATGGCGCAGCAGTAAATATATATCAACCTTTTCATAGCCTTATGTCATGGCTTAGAGGTACTAATTATCACCATTTACAAGAAGGTGAGCTACAAGCTGAGGTAACATACAATCCTATAGAAGCAGATATACAAATTGCTGCACTACTCGCTGAAACCCAACAACTTAAGCAACTCTTACATCTGCATGAGCATAATACCTTTCATACCATCGCCGTGCGGATTTTAGGACATAGCAGAGGAGCTGGGGGTCATCGTTTATTGATTGGAGCCGGCACCAAAGATGGAATAAAAGATGGTGCTGCTGTATTTAATCAAGAAGGGTTAATTGGCCAAGTGTTTAATGCTAGCCAGCACGCAGCTTGGGTGATGACCTTAAATGATCCTCATTCTAAAGTGCCAGTAGTATTATCGGTCTCTAGACGCAAAGCAGTAGCTATGGGGGATGCTAGCGGCAGTGGAATGTTAAACCTGAAGTACCTTATAAGCAATGAATATCAGAAAGAAATAGCCTTAACTGCAGGGGAAGGGGGCACCTTGCCTTATGGCTTATATGTTGGCAAGTTAATAGAGTATGAAGATGAACTATACCTTGAATCATCAGTGCAATGGCATAAGTTGGATTATGCTTTGGTAGGAATCCAAAAGGAAGAGGGATAGAAAACTGGAACCTAGCTTTCGTGAGCTACCTTAAATTAAACTTCAAAGTATCTATAAGAGTTTTGACGTGACAAAAATGTTAAAAGAGAAGTTACAAAGGTTATTAGTTTGTACAGTAGGCGGCATTATTCTAGCTGCCTGCAGCGTTCAGCCTTTATATAACCGACAAGACATAGCATGTGGGATTAAATTAAATAAGATATCTCAAGGTGATATACCCTCCCATAAGCGTGTAAGCTTAGAACGAGCATTTTCCAAAGCTTGGGATGATAGATTAATATGTACTTCTACTGATATTCCCACCCAATACAGCCTGGATTTGAATTTTAAACGTGGTGAGCGCGCAGCCTTAATCCAGGGAGATACCACGGTAGCACGCACACATTTATCACTTACAGTGCAATATAAGCTATATGATCAGCACCAACACTCCCTAACTGAAGGACAGCTTATATTAATTGATAGCTATGACCTAACCGAATCACACCTTTCTAGCTTTGTAGTAGAAGAAGAGATTGGTGCACAGCTAATGCGGAATGCAGCACTTGAGGTACAAATGGCAATTGCTACGTATCTAGCTCAAAAAGGTAGAAATTAATGCGCCAAATACAAATCCATAACGGTCAGTTACAAGTAACACAAGTACCCATTCCTATTCCAAGCAAGCACCAGGTGTTGATTAAAGTCTCAGCTATTGGAGTAAACCGTGGTGACCTGCTACAGGTACAGGGCTTATACCCTGCACCCAATGGCTCCAATGTGCCAGGATTAGAGGTATCGGGCTATGAAATGCAAACTGGTCATAGGGTATGTGCTTTGCTTGAAAGCGGAGGCTACAGTGAATATGTGGTAGCAGATGAGCGACATATTTTTGAGATTCCACCAAAGCTTGATTTTATTAATGCTGCTGCTTTGCCGGAAGCCCTTACCACCTCTTATATGGCATTAGTAGATAAGGGTGGGCTAGATCAAGCTGGAGCTTGTGTTGTAATACATGGGGGCAGCAGCGGCATCGGCACTATGGCTATACAGGTAGCAAAGCTAGAAGGAGCATATGTGATAGCTACGGCTGGGAATACTTCCAAGCTGGATTTTTGTAAGCAATATGGAGCTGATGCAGCATTTATCTATAGTGAAGATGAATGGGTACAAGCAGCTAGAGCACGTAAGGGAGCAGATTTAGTGTTAGATGTGCTAGGGGGACCATACCTACCTCAGAACATCAAGGCATTAGGACTACAAGGAAGGGTAGTGGTAATAGCTGTAATGGGAGGTAGTATAGGAGAGTTACCTATGGGAGCACTATTGATGAAGAATGCAATGGTTATTGGTACTACTCTGCGTTCTCAAAGCGCTGTGGTGAAGGCACGTTATCTCAAAGCCGTTAGTCAGAGCCTGTTACCTCAAGTTTTAGCTGACAAGATTAAGGTACATATAGACAGCACATATCCGCTTCAAGATGCAGCACAGGCACATGCCCGCCTACTGAGCCGCAAACATACAGGCAAAATTATATTATTGGTTTAAAATGATATAATTATCTCTGTTTGCGTAATCACCAAAAACATGCTATAATTTTGTATGTTTTAATATATTAATATTATATCACCTTAAGAGGAAGAAATGAGCAAAGGTAAGGATTTTCTTGTTGATATAAAAAACAAGGCCAGTGGAAGAATTAGTGATAGAGCTCTTGAGGCCTTTCAAACAGATATTGTAAATGATGAAAAATTAGCAGCATTTTTTGAAGATTATAAGGGCGATTCTATAATAACAGAGGAAAGCGTTAAACAATCAGGCAGCAGGTTTCTCGATTCTTTTATAGCTTTTTCAGCCGATAAGAAAGCGTGGTTGTCTAGCAACATTTTGTACGGTGATGACCCTGATGATCCTTACAAATTAAGAATCTATACTGGCTGGAACGGAAAAGAAGAGCTGCAATATTTTGTAATTTATGATAATGATGAGCAAGTTGATAAAGACATTGCGATTAATAAAAAATATAGTCCTCCACAACAAACTTCCCATACAAAACGTATCAAAGCACTAAATAATAAAATACAGAAAGAGACAATTTGTGAGTTGTCTGCCTTTTGGCTTTGCCATCATTCTACAAAAGCGGATCCCTTCAGTAACACTGAACCTAAGCTCCGCCTTATAGCTAAGTCATACCAAGGAGACCCTAATACGATCTTTGTAGAACCACAAAATATACTGGATGGTGATGGAAATGCCACGAACACTTATGAGGTTTTTGCCCTTAAAGACAGCAAGGACGGAACCAGCTCTAAAATTAAAACACTATTCCTCAAAGAATCCCAAAAGTTTAAAGGGAGAAATAAAAAGCAAAAAGATTTTAAAACTTATAGAGGCTATCCCTCTCCTAAGCTGAACCTTAAATGGGTACAGACTGCACCTATTAATAATATAAATACTCCTAATGAGCTACAGTGGGAAGTTACTACCAAAGAAATGAAGCTATTTAACGAAGAAGTAGCAAATGAACAGCACAGTGACAGCAATAGGATAACTAATATCAAAATTGATACTTCCCTAATAATAGCTTCTATATATATGCTTCTTGCGCAAGCCCAAGGTATTTGTATAGAAGAGGTAGTACGTGAGAAAGTAGAAATAATAACCGTAGATGATAGAGTAAG
>JANPII010000129.1:0-2463 GCA_031424915.1 Pseudomonadota bacterium | reverse complement strand
AAGCAACTAAAGTATGCAATAGATTATACACATAACTAATTATTAAAAATTTTATAACAAAGTCCCGCTATAGTAGTAAGCTTAAAGTGGTGGAAGTAAATATAGAAGCAGCTCAATTACTTTTTCTGCTGGAGCAAATCTTCCATAGCGGGACTCTGGTATAAAATTTTTAATAATTAGTTATGTGTATAATCTATTGCATACTTTAGTTGCTTGTCAGCGCAAATAGTGTTATAATTGACTCAACTATAACAGGGGCAGGACATGCGAAATAAAGAAGACATAGAACGCATGATAAAAATTAAGAATTATATATTAAATAAGGCGCAAAATAATTCTGAGATGGATCCTAGCATCAAGGCAGAATCCTTTGCTACTGCCGCAAACCTCTTCATAGGGTTCGAACCTTCTTGGAGAAGGTGTTGGCGCGATATATTTGGAAATAGCCCAGAAGAAAGAAAGCAAAGCTTGCTCAAAATGCTACTGTTATTTCACCCGGATAAGACCTCTACGCTTAACTTAAATGAAGAGCAACATAAAACCTGCGAACATGCCTGTACGATACTTAACGATATCCTTGCTGAATGCATAGGGAAAAGCGATCCAACAGCATTTGACGTATATTCATTTTATTCGCCATTTGCCGAGGATAGTAAAGAAAATTTTAGGAGAGAATACTACCCTCCGAAAAATTTTGGAACCGAATACTACCCTAAAAAAAAGAAATTAAGATGGGGTATGCTCTTTTTTGGCTCCTTAGCTGTAATGTCATGGGGCATATTAAGCATATGTATAGGTCCACAGTTTTGGCGGCTATATTTGCATTGCTCAATACCTAATTTAAATGATATAGGGCAAGTACAAGAATATTTAAAAGATTTGCAGAATATAAGCTCACTACAAGACATAGCTAATGCAACTACTGTGCTACAGTATACTACTTTAGCCTTTTCCAGTATGTGTTTGGCTGTTTCTTTATATCAGTGGTATTATAACCCAGGCGAAGCAAATAGGTTAGAAGAGGGCTGCTTTATTTCCGCCAACATACTTCTAATTCTTAGTGGTATGTTATGCGGCCATAACCTTTCAATGCAAGCATCAATTTCTCTCTTTGCAGAAACTACTTTATCGGCTGACGCAGCCATATTTCATGAGTTTTTACTGCATGGCCCCGTAGGCGCAGCCCCAATTGTAGTGATAAGTGCTGCTGTTATATTGGGAGTAGCTGCTACCGTGATGTATGCATTATGTAATTGCATATCTGCTTAAGACCAATACCTCCAGTGCGGGAGTATTCATAAAACGGGTCCTGCCTGCTACCCACCCCACAGTACGTGGTAGGTATCTTGATAATAATCTAAGAACCATAACATAATACCCGAAATAGACATAGCCGCAAACCATAAGGTAATAGCAATTTGCGCAGGAATCATAAGCATAAAAATCTGCAGATTTGGCATAAGACGCGATATCACTCCTGCTGCCATATAAACCACTGATCCCACAATAATAAAAGGCATGGCCATCTTAATCCCCATGTTGAAAGCAGTATTTGCTGCTTTGACCATTAGCATAGCAAAATCTTCGGTATGAGCAAAGAATTCACCTACTGCAAATAGTTGGTAGCTGTGTGCCAGGTCGCTTATCAACACTAAATGTAGATCAAACGCAAAAATCAAAACTACAGCAAACATAGTTAATAATATGCCAAAGGGGCTGCTTTGTGTCCCTTGACTAGGGTCAAATAACATAGCAGAAGCCAACCCTGATTGAGTAGTAATGGTAAGTCCTAGGGTGTGCATCGAGCTCAACATAATACGTAAAACAAGCCCAAATGACACCCCAACCCCTACTTCGCTAATTAGTAATAAGCTTAACATGATGGTTGATTGAGGCAATGCCGGCACGAGTTGTGGTGAAGCCAGAGCAAAGGCTACGCTAATAGACAGAGCCACTAGCAGGCGTATAGTTTGTGGTATATGCACCTCTCCAATGCCAGGGAATAGCATAAGTGCACTTCCTATGCGGCAAAATATCACCATCACGATAAAAACATATTGTGCAATAGGTAGGCTAATATCCAATCCAAACCCCCTACTCTGGTTCCTGTGCTAAAGGATGATGTTTCCGAACAAAATTTTGGGCCTGCTGGGCAAGCACCTTAGTATAGATCTGCGTCGATGAAATATCGGCATGTCCCAGCAGCTCTTGGACTATTCTTAGGTCTGCACCGTTCTGCAGCAGATGGCTGGCAAAAGAATGACGTATATTATGCGGGGCTACATGGCGTGGGTCAATATTTGCACGCAGCGCTAATTCTTTGAGTAACTGACCAAAACGCTGCCGCGATAGAGGCTGGATCCTACCCTGCCGATCACGAGAAGGAAATAGCCAGTCAGTCTTAACTCCAAAATGAGCACGTACCTGTTTATATGCTTCAAGAGCGTCTCTGGCCTGATCATT
>JANPII010000128.1:0-2694 GCA_031424915.1 Pseudomonadota bacterium | reverse complement strand
CCTGTTGTGGCAATAGCTAATTACGGTCCGCATGCTTCGCTTGCTGCTGCCATAGCTGGTTTCAAAGATCAGATGCGAGCAGAAGGTTTTATCGAAAATCAAAATATACGCTATGAAACTGCGGATGTTGGATTCGATCCGAGCTTAATCTCACAAATGCTTATCAGCCTTAAAGCTAAAAATCCAAAAGCCATGGTGGTTATGACAACGCCAATTGCCCAAGCAGCCAAAGGTAAGATTCATGATATTCCTCTAATTTATACAGTCATTACAGACCCTGTAGAAGCTGGATTGATCAAAGAGAAATATAAAGCCGATAGCAATATTACGGGTAGCTCTGATATGCAAGACCTCAAGGCATTTCTAAAATTTGCTAAATCTATTTTACCAAAAGTAATGAATGTCGGGTTGTTGTATGCAACATCAGAAGCAAACGATATCGCTTTAGTTAATATGATGAAGGCAAGTGCAGCAGAGCTTAATATGTCTGTCATCGCAATACCAGTGGAACAAGCGCGTGATGTACAGATCAGAATGCAGGAATTTAAAAATAAAGTAGACTTGATATATGTAGGCACGAGCGGACCAATACAGCCAACGTTGCCAGTAATTAGCGCAGAGGCTCGTAAAATGCATATTCCTGTATTCAACGTAGAAGCGCAGGCCGTGAAGGATGGATTAGCGCTTGCAAGTTTTGGTGTTGATTATACGACTGTTGGTGGAAATGCAGCGAAACTTACAGCAGATGTTCTGCGGGGGCAAAAAATTAGTGACTTGACTCCGTTATACCCAACACCTGAAGATCATCATGGCGTGATCAATAAAAAGCTCGCAACGGAATTAGGTATTGCCATTCCTTCCAATATAGAAATTGTGGAGTGATTTATGATTAATATTACAAAAGTTACGAAATCATTCCAAGGTCTTTTTAGGCCTGTAATAAATGACGTAAGCCTATCTTTAGAACGCGGCGATTTCTGCATTTTAATTGGGGCCAACGGATGCGGTAAATCTACTTTGCTTAAGTTAATAAGCGGGGAGCATAAAGCGGATTCTGGTACGATAAAACTAAGCGGTGATGTGGCTCAAGTTGTGCAAGATGTAAACTTGGGTACCGTGCCTGAAATGACTCTGCTGGAGAATGTTGCCTTAAATGAAGTAACGACACCAAGATTGCTGTTTTATAGAAGGTATAGAGATCAAGTTATTCAAAAGCTAAAAGAGCTAGATATAGGTTTAGAGGAATATATTGACCAACCCCTGAAAATGCTATCTGGCGGGCAAAGGCAGATGATTGCAACCCTAATGGCGATTAACTCTGGTAGGCAAATTTTGCTGTTAGATGAGCATACATCAGCGCTTGATCCTAAAATGCAAGCCTTGCTTATGGAATATACTCATAAGCAAGTAATAAATCGAGGTCTCACTACCATAATGATTACCCATAAAATGGATGATGCTATCAAATATGGCAATCGCTTAATTATGCTCCACCAAGGCAAAGTAGTGCTAGACATCCAAGGGATGCAAAAGAAGGCCATGGCTGTGCAAGATTTGCTTGCAATGTTCCATCAGTATGAAGATCAGCTTTTAGTACAGGGAGGCGAAAATGACAATTGAGCTTTTACACACTGGAATATTGCAAGGTTTAATACTAGCGATTATTGCCTTTGGCATTATGATTCCATTTCGCTTCCTCGACTTCCCAGATTTAACAGCAGAAGGGTCATACCCACTTGGAGGCGCAGTATGTGCAAGCCTAATTGTTTCCGGGATACCCCAAATATTAGCTATTATGGGTGGTGTTATAGCAGGAGGATTGCTGGCAGTGGGAACATCTCAAGTTGCTTTGCGTCTTAAGGTCAATAGTCTACTAGCTGGGATAATACTCAGCACCATGGCATATAGTGTTAACCTCAGAATTATGGGTAAGCCAAATATAGCATTGTTTGATATGGGTGGTATAAACCTTGATCTTATATCACTAACTATTATTGTTATGCTTTGCATTATACCTTTTGCCTTGTTTTTTCATACAGATTTTGGTCTGCGATTTCGAACTATAGGTAATAATCCTAATTTCGCCATACACAGCGGGATCAGTATAAACAAGTATACAAGCTTAGGCTTATTCATTGCAGGGTCTATGTTTGGCTTAGCAGGTAGCTTAATGGTGCAGATGCAGCAATTCATGGATGTAGGCATGGGAGTTGGTATAGTGATTCATGGATTGGCAAGCCTTATGATCGGAGAATCAATCATGGGAAATAGTACAATACCAAAGCAACTAGCAGCCCCCATCATCGGCGCTCTTATTTATCAACAAATCCAGGGGATAGCCTTATCTTTTGGTCTTGCACCATCAGACTTAAAATTCTTTACCGGAAGCATAGTGCTGATTGTATTAGGTTTGCAAAAGGGAGGTGTGGGTGTTAGCTGATAAGTTCATTTTACCTGACGGTAAAGTTTATATGTGCGGCCATTCTTTAGGGCCTAGTCTTAAAACAACTTCAGCTGCAGTGGGTAGCGTGCTACAAGATTTCGCTACATATGGAGTGAGCAGTTGGAATAAAAGCGGTTGGATCGATCTGCCATATGCCTTAGGCGCAAAAATAGCTGCACTTGTAGGTGCCAATCCTGACGAAGTTGTTGTGAGTGACTCTACAGTTGTCAATCTTTTTAAGGCGTTAAAAG
>JANPII010000127.1:0-5697 GCA_031424915.1 Pseudomonadota bacterium | reverse complement strand
TTATGTATGCAGGCGTTCTCACCGGTCTATGCTATCTGATATAGGATCTTGTATTCATAATATATAGAATCTTTTTCATTTGTTTGCTGATGAGAAGGTGTTTCTAGAGCGCTGGTAGCGCAGGGCGTATCAACCCCTACTTGCCCTGAGGGCTGAATTGTCGGTTTCTCAACTGGAGTTTGTCGCAGAACTTCCACCACCTTGGGCGTATCAACTACCTCTTGCTCCGTAGTTTGCTGAGGCGTAGGTATTGCTAGAGCGCGGGTCGTATTAACCCCTACTTGCCAGGCCCTGCCATTCCCTCGCCCACTGCGGCCTCCTCGTACATATCTTCTATGGCTGCGTAGGTCTTCCATACAGATCACATGGAATTCTTCGCCTCCTGTATTTATAATCTTTATTTTGCCTGCATCTTTAGTAATTGCGACTGCCTTCTGGAATTCTGATCGTAATTGTGCTTGCACCTTACTCCAATACTTATTGATATCTTCTATTATCTTCGTGGTTGCTTCTGTACAACAACGGAGGTCAGGCACCATTTTAAATATTACTTGAGAGCGTAGCGATCTTGGGTCTGTTGCTGACTCTAGGCCTAAATGAAGCTTGCCATTCTCATTTATTATCCGTGCTATAATTTGAGCTGTTGCCTCATTAACCTCGCCCATAACCCAGCAGTAATGGGCAGGTACACCCTTAAATATCACTTTCCAACTAGCTTCTGATAAGTTAGGGCTGTATAAATATAGGTCTTCTATCCATGATTCAATTTTTTGGTGGCTAAAGTATTTTAGAAGTTGTTCTAAATTGCCATCTGTGAAGTTTTTGAGCAACAATTTATGTACAACAGGCGGCCTTATATTATTCTTATCTATCTCCCTTACTTTACTTGTCTGACTTTTGAATTTTTCGATCGGCAACTTAGGTACCGAATAGTCCCACATACTCCTACTTGTCTTACTTGTCTTACTTGTCTTACTTATGCGTTTTTTGAGCAACAACTGATGGTGCTCCCACGTATCCCACATATTTTTATACTCTGACAGCAGTTTATCCCATTCTGTGCTAGCACAGTCGACATAGGGTGGGAGAAGGGATGCATCTAGCATATAATCAACCTTGTTTTAGTGTTTAACGGTATCTATAGCAGATCAAGATAAATAATACAAGTAGCTTGCTTGCATATAATTTATGTACGAAATAAATATGCATATAGTGATTCTTTGTCAAACAAGAGATCATAGAAGAAGTAGTAACCCTATACTTTCACTGCTCTCGCTCATTGGGATATAACATCAAGTTTAGGAAATTACTTGCTAAACAAGTACCTTACCCACAAGCTCCTAAAGTTTAATATTTTAACTTTTAACAATAAAAAAGCTCTTGCCCAAGCCCTAAGCGTAACATAAAATCAGCCATATTGTAATTTTTGAAGGTATGATTATGGACATTACTTTACTGTCTATATGTTCATATCTAGCTTTTTGCTTATTCTGCGGCCTGAAGCATGCTGAAAAAATTAAGACGCTTAAAAAATTTGCTTTAGGGTATACCGCAATTCCCACCGCAGTTTTGGTTGCTACTGTATATGCAACACATTTAGGTTCCATACGCACAATTGGCGTAGTAGAGAAAGTCTACCAGGAAGGTATGGTGCTTAGTATGGTACTGCCCCTGGGAATTATTGGTTGGTGGGTTACTAAAAAGGTGTTTTGCAATAATATACATCGGTTTGTAGGTTGTATTTCCCAAGGACAAATTATGGAGAAGCTGTATGGGGAATTCGGCCTATGGCTTTCTAATGTTGTGGTTATCATTACTAGTATTGGCTGTATTGGAGCGCAAGTTGCAATAATAGGCAGTGTAATGCAATACTTTTTTCAAATCGATACTATCAGTGGTTTGTTGTGTGGAGCCACAGCCACCATTGTTTACACAATGACAGGTGGGGTTAGGGCGGTCATTATGAGTGATGTCATGCAAGCTTCTATATTTGGGTTAGCAGTGCCCCTAATATGCTTAGCGCTAATAATAAAATTTGGTGGCCCTATAGCTATATGGCACAGTATACCATCAGCAAAGCTTGCTATTCCTTTGAATGTAAATACATTAATGCAAGTCTTACCCGTTCTTATTTTCCAATGCATTCCACTGATAGATCCGCCCTTTCTTCAAAGATACTTGATTTCAGGCAATAAAGTTCAGTTGAACAAAACAATACACATAGTGATGGGGATTGATTTATTTATGATCTTGATGCTGACTTTCCTTGGTTGGGTGTTAGTGGTAATATACCCAAAGGGAGACCTAGTAAATAATGGGTTGCTAGCAACACTTGCTCCGCAGTTATCTACTGCTGCGGCATTAGTTGGCGGCATTAGTTTGTTAGCCATTACTATGTCTACGGCCGACTCTTGGTTAAATGCTAGTGCTGTAATCTTGACTAATGATGTTGTGAAGAAGCTTAAGCCCTGGCTAACTAATATGCAGCAAGTATTAATCGCACGCATCTCTACTATCACAATTGGAGTATTAGCTACTTTTTTGGCAACTGCCCAAGCAGCTGATATGTTATCCATAATCATACTTTCTATAAGCTTCTATCTACCAATAATCATGTTACCTATGGGAGCTGGGTTTTTAGGATATAGATATAGAGCAATAGATCTTAAAATAGCGACAGCATTAGCAATATCTATGACCTTTCTTGGTGCTTACTATGAAGGAACCTTCTATATTTTAAGTTCATTATTTGGGTTAACAGGTAGCTTGCTTGGATTGAACATCCGAAGCTTAAGTAAAAAGGCGTGTGCTGAATTATTAAACTCACCTGGCTTTGCACCTAAAATATTAATAGGAATATATTTGCTTACGATTACCAGTGTTGTAATGCATATTTCTTTAGCCTGTTGCTGGGTCGCACCCGAATTCTTACTATATTGCAGCCTGGTCTTATTGCCTTGTTTTATCTCATTCGTCGGAACTAGAGCTCAATATTTTATACTACAGCTCACAGTGATGTTATTCGTAGCGCTAGGGAGCTATTGGCTATTCTATCTTCCAAGCTTGCTAAGTGTCATGCAAGCTATTGGGATGCTAGTAACACTAATAATATTTGCCTACTCAATCTTTGACATATTATGGGTAGTTACAATTGGCAGTGGACTAGGGTGGGCTTTAAAACATATTAATACCTCTGTACTGTATACAGGCATTTTACTTGATGTTGAACCAGAACAGTTAATATTCATGATATCAGCTATTATAAGTATATTAGGCATTACGGGAATTCTTTCTGCTAGACATAAAATGAAATCACTGCAAGGGCATAGCAAAGCGCTTGTAAGCGAGCTAAATCCTGCGCTTAGTTCACTGAGCATTACAGCGGGGGTATTTAGAACTTTGTTGCAAGAAGCAGCTAGCTTTAATGCTGGCAAGTTAGATAAAAAGAGCTTAAAGCTGATCTTCGAATTACTAGATGACAGCGAGCAAATAGTGAGCAATATTTCTAATTCACTCAGCAATACTTTATGGAAAGCTCAAGGCAAGATAATAGGCCAACCGCATAAGATTTTTGATCTACTCATCAAAGCAATAGAAGGAAGCTCCCTATCGCAATTTGATAAAACTAGGATTGAATTCGAAGGTGAGAACTTTGAATTACAATGTGATGGAGATATAATAGTTAGAGTGCTTTCTACTCTGCTTACTAACCGAATAAGATACTCTGGTAAAAACACCAAAGTAATGGTAAAGACTAAAGATTATAGGCTTAAAATCTTCGACCAAGGCCAGAGCATAGATCCAGAGAAACTTGCCACAATTTTTGATCCCTCTACGCAAGTAGGCTCAAGCATGGCTTTCTGTAAAGAAGCTTTGCAATCTATAGACGCAACTATAGAGGTGCATTCTGAGCCAGGACAGCTTACTGAGTTTATCTTAGACTTTACATGCATGAGGAAAAGCAAAAGAGCGTAATCATTGCAATAGTGCATGCTACATGCCATTATATAAAGAATAGATTCCTTCTATAATTACTGATATTTGGCAGCATGGAAAAGGCTAATAATAAATTGTTAGGATGGGGCATAGCCCTAATAATAATGATACTTATAGTTTTAGGTATAGCAGGCAAACGTGCATATGAAGCCTTGCACAATCAAGTAGCAGCACAAATTAGCGCTACAACACAATGTCGAGATGCTATAAAAAACCTAGATGCAGATTTGTCTGCTGTAAATATACAGCTCCAGGAATATACAAAGCTTCACCCTGAAGATCCTGATACTATAGATAAAGCACGACATTTCATTGCAATGCAGAAGTTACGTCTCTTACAGGATTTAATCACCAATGGAACTAGCACACCTGAGGCAGTTACTGCTATTGCTACTGATTTAAGATATTATGCTCCCAAGCAAGCACAAAAAGCTATCGACGCAATATTAATAATTGTTAATCAATCAGCTGTTGTAAACACCGACATTTTAATGCAGCAATTGGCAACAGGCAAAGCCATTGCGCCAACCGATACTAATAAAGAAGGAGTACTATCTTATTTAAGCGCTATAATAAAAGTGCAACCTGTGGCTTCTTTGCAAGCAACAACTGCCCGTAACAAATGGGTAGCAGAAGTAAAGGACCGTTTGCAAGAACCATATTACTTGAATTGCAAAGATATAGAGCTTCGTGATATTCCTATAGGCGATAAACAGTTTGAAGTGTTACTAGCTGAGGTGCGTATTAGATTACAGCTTAATTGTCAGATTAATGAATTGTTGACTGACTTGTTAAAGGCGAATTAGTGAGGGAATATGCGGATAAATAAATTTGGGTTACTAGGGCTTATAGCTTTGTTGGGTACTGCTTGGTACCTCTGGCGTAAAAATACTGTAATTATTGAAAGTATGGGCTTCCACCTTGAAACCACTGTCTTTAATGCTTTAGTAGTATTATTATGTGCAGCATTAATAATTGTTATGCTATATCAGGGTACTATAAATATTCTACGCTGGCCAAGCGAAATTACTGCGCGGCTATTTAAGCGTTGGCGACCAGATTGCATCTCACAGTTGGAGGAGCTGCTAGTTGCTGTTGCCAACCATGACGCACGTCAAGCACAAAATACCCTCACCGCTTTACGCAAGCACAAAATACCCCCACGCTTAGAGCTTATTTTAGCCAATGAGGTAGCGCTGCTGGATACGGATCTTGAGCAGATTAAGCAGTCTTTTATCGATATGGCAGGTTGCCCACAAACTCGTCCTGCTGGGTTGGAAGGATTAATTAGTGTGGCAATGCAAGCGCAAGATTGGGAAGCAGCAAATGCCTGTTGTAGGCAACTATGGACCTTAGCGCCAAGCGAATGGCTAGCCTCCACTCATGTTTTTATTTTATTGCACAGCGAGGCCTGGGAGCAGCTGGTTGAGTTGCTTCATTTTGGACCTTTACTTGCACACTGCAATCGCGAAACCATCCGGCAACTATGCCTTATTGCCCATCATTATACTGCAGTTAGAGACTACAAGGAAGGACGTACGCAAGAAGCACTCATAAAACTAGAGGAAGGATTACATAAACGGGGCCCAACATTTATGCCTCTAAACCTTTTGCTAGGAGAGCTATACCTGCAGACTGAAAAATTCAGCGAGTTACAAAAATTGCTATATAAAGTTTGGGAGCTGCAACCCCATCCTAGCC
>JANPII010000126.1:0-3377 GCA_031424915.1 Pseudomonadota bacterium | reverse complement strand
TATAGAAGGATCGACAAATGTTACATAAGGTGGAAGCACACGGCGTAGGGTCTCCTCCATCCAAGGGTAGTGAGTACAACCATATACCACTGTATCTAAGCGCTCCTCTTTGACACAGCTTAAGTACTGGCGGCTTATCTTAAGAGCTGCAGCGCTACGCGCCTGTCCTGCTTCAATTAACGGCACAAACTTCAGGCAGGCTATAGAGTGCACCACCCCGTTATATCCTGCTAAATGAAAAGCATTATCAAACGCTTTGCTCTGCGCTGTGGCATTGGTAGCAATTACAGCAATGCGCCTCTTCGGCATTTGTTTACACATCATAGCTACCAATGGTTTGATCGTGCCAATTACCGGCAAGTCAAACTCTCCTGATACAGCTTCCAGTGCTAGTGCTGAGCTGGTGTTGCAAGCCACAATGACCAGCTTCACCTGGTGTTCATGCTGCATCCAATTTAAGATTTCTCTGGAATACTGAATAATTTCCACTGCAGATTTCATGCCATAAGGCAAGCGGGCAGTATCTGCAAAGTAAATAATATCTTCATGTGGCAGCAGCCTCTGCAGGGTGCGTAGGACAGTCAAACCTCCTACACCGCTATCAAAAATGCCAATAGAGGCTGTGGACATAAGATTACCGTAATGTTCCACCTATTTTTGCTAATGCTGATACTATTTGCTCAGACACCACCTCAATCTGTTGATCTGTCATAGTTTTGTCCCAGGGTTGTAGGTGTACGCTTAATGCTACTGATTTGTAGCCCTGTGGTATGCCTGGTCCTTGGTATATATCAAAGACTTCTACTTCAGTTAGCATTTCATTACGTATACTTCGTACCGCTTTTATCAACTCTGCAACTGTTACCTTCTGATCTATTACTACGGCAAAGTCACGGGATACAGATTGTAGGTTAGATAACTCCGCCCCAAAAGCACTACGCTTAGGGGTGTTGGGAAGTCGAGATGTATATACTTCAAAGCATACTAGTGCTTCGTCTATATCATAATGAGCCATAAGCTTCGGATGTAGAGCACCAGCATAAGCAACGACGGTATTTCCCAGATAAAACGTGGCGCTTTGCCCCGGGTGATAGTATTCGGGGCTTTGAGAAGCAATTCGTAGTGCATCGGGGTTTAATCCCAATATCTGTGCTATTGCCAGTATATCTGCCTTTACGTCAAAAAAATCATAGCTACGTCCCCCCTTATGCACACTATGGCGGTCAACACCTCCAACTCTTGCGCCTGCCAAACAAGCATGCTGCAAGCCTTCATACTGACTGCCATAAATATGTCCATACTCAAATACACCAAAATTAGATTGGCCGCGTGCAAGATTGCGTGCCACCAATGATACTATATTAGGTACAATAGAAGGTCGCATCACATCCATCTCACTACTGATTGGATTATTTAAGGTTATGTCTGCGTTTAAGCCATAATGCTTTAGGTCTAGGGAATGCATAAAAGACCAGGTGATCACTTCATGTAGTCCAAGCTTTGCTGCTACCTCATGCTTTAGTTCAAGCTTATTAATCTGCTTGGGCAGGTGTGTGCTGTCATTTTCCAATGGCTGGCCAGCAATGGTGTGGTAACCATAAATTCTTAGTACTTCCTCAGCTAGGTCTTCTATATTACTGATATCACCCTGGCGCCATGAGGGCACGGTTGCCATATCCTGTTCTACCTGAAAACAAAGCGCGCGCAATGTATCGTCTATTTGCTGATCGCTAATATGAGCACCAATAATACTACAGATACGCTTGCGGTCTAGATATATAGAGCGCGTATACTCAGTAGCTTTGCCCTTAGCCTGTTGAGAAGCAGCAGCAACACCTCCACAATGCGCAGTAATAAGGCCTGTTATATACTCCATGAACCAATGGCTTAACTCATGGTCAATGCGTCGCTCAAAGCGATAACGCGAATCACTGAGTAGGTTTAAGGCACGTCCAGATTTTGCCACTTCATCAGGTAGGAAATTGGCTACTTCCACCAATATATTGCAGGTGTTATTATCCACTTTGCTAAGCTCTCCCCCCATCACTCCAGCAATCGCTAATACCTTGCTGCTATCTGCAACGACCAGCAGGCCTTGCGGCAGGGTATATTCCATACCTCCAAGGGCTACGAACTTCTCACCTTCATTAGAGCGGCGAATAACCAACTCTCCTATAACTTTATCAGCATCATATACATGGTTTGGCCTGCCATAAGAGAGCATGGCATAATTAGATATAGAAACCAGCGCCCCTTTATCTGAAGAGCCGATAGCTGCTAGCTTTTTTGCAACATCTGTTGGCGTTGCGCCATTATGTACTCCCCTGATTGCCCTTAGATAAAACTCGGAGCAAGCATCTGGAGCGTCAATATGTATTGCTGGAGATATACCATCTGTTGGTACCTTTATTTCATCTTTAGGCAGCAAGGTTCCTATGCCCGCTGCTGCTAGCTCGCGTGCTATACCATATACGCTTAAACAATCTCCACGGTTAGGGGTAATGGCGAGGTCAAATACTACATCGTTCAATCCCCAGTACTCGGCAAAATTATGACCAACCAATGCCTCTTTAGGTAGCTCTATAATGCCCTCTGACCCTTGAGTTAGGCCCAATTCTTCAGCACTGCATAACATGCCCTGGCTTTCTATACCGCGTATTTTAGCTGTTTTAATTACTAGATCACCTTTTGGCATCTTAGTGCCCACCGGCGCTAATACTACCTGCAGCCCTGCTCGCGCATTGGCGGCTCCGCATACAACTTGCAAGTATTGCTTGCCATCATACACCTTACATACCTGAAGTTTGGTAGCATCTGGATGAGGCGATACTTCTTCTATAGAAGCAATTACAAAAGGATTGTACAGTACTCGATTGTCAACAACCCCTTCTACTTCAAAGCCAATTTGCTCTAATGTAATTCTTATTTCTGCTACATCAGCTTCTGTTACTAACAAGCTTTTAAGCCAGTTTAATGTGAATAACATAGTAATTCCAATACTGTATTAACCCGGGCTATAGGTAAGAAGGAGGCAGAAAGTGCTTAAAGGTATAGCGTCATTGCGAACTGCTACAAGCGGCAATCCAGAAATACTATAACATATGGATCACCACGCGCTTTTGGCGCTCATGATGACGACCTTATGGCCCTTGCAAGCATCATATACTCATCTTTCCGTAGCTCAGGTATCGCCGCAATATTGCTTGATTTGCTGGTAAAAGTCAAGTGCTATTGTGCAATGAATTTATAGATAAGCTCGCGAACTTTTGGTTGGAATTCAAAGCTCATACTGGGGTTTTGACTTACTTTCGCGCAGGCCACAATATCCATATAGCAGCGCCTAAGGCTATTGCACTATCTGCAATATTAAAGGCGGG
>JANPII010000125.1:0-11037 GCA_031424915.1 Pseudomonadota bacterium | reverse complement strand
ACACCCTAAATACGCTAGATATCGATTTTGTACACGTTGGGCCTTATATCAGAAACACTTTGGTCCTTGATAAAAACATGTCTAAAGAAGAGGCGCTGGCCGATATTTACCGCGTCTTGCGTCCTGGTGAACCTTCCACTTATGAAGTGGCAGAAGCTGTGTTTAATGGGCTCTTTTTTGATAAAGATCGTTACGACCTATCGGTGATTGGGCGTATGAAGATCAATATGAAGCATAATATTAAAGCACCAGAGGATCAGACAGTTCTAACTAAAGAAGATATTGTTGCGATCATCAAACATTTGCTCGACATCAAAAATGGTAGCGGGCAAGTAGATGATATTGATAACTTGGGCAACAGACGTGTGCGTTCCGTAGGGGAGTTATTTGAAAACGAGATGCGCCTAGGTCTAGTACGTATGGCACGAGCTATTTTAGAACGTATGGCTGCAGTAGAAATTGATACCATAATGCCATATGAGTTAATTAATGCCAAGGTGATGATGGCACGCGTACGTGAGTTTTTTGGCCGTTCTCAATTATCTCAGTTTATGGACCAGACTAACCCATTGGCGGAAGTAACGCATAAACGCCGAGTGTCAGCTTTTGGACCTGGAGGTGTAACTAGAGAACGCGCGGGCTATGAAATGCGTGATGTGCATCCAACACACTACGGGAGGATTTGTCCTATTGAGACGCCAGAAGGTGCAAACATTGGATTGATCAATTCATTAGCTTGTTACTCGCAAGTTAATAAATATGGTTTCATTGAAAGCCCATACCGTAAGGTGGTGGGAGGGCAGGTACAGGATGAAGTTGTGTACCTTTCTGCGATTGAAGAAGCTAAATGTATTATAGCTCAGGCTAATTCTAAGCTGGATGCCAAAGGTAATTTTATTGAAGAAATGATGACCTGTAGGCAGGATGGGGAGCCAATTTTAGTTGCTCCTGAGAGAATCGATTTTATTGATGTTTCTCCAAAGCAGCTGGTATCTGTTGCTGCATCTCTTATTCCTTTCCTAGAAAATGATGATGCGAACCGTGCTTTGATGGGTTCGAACATGCAACGCCAAGCAGTACCATTAATTAAATCAGAGGCGCCATTTGTTGGTACTGGAATGGAGGCTGTAGTGGCCAGAGATTCTGGAGCTGCGGTTATAGCTAAGCGTTCTGGAGTGGTAGATCAGGTTGATGCGCATCGTATTGTGATCCGAACTGAAGAAGCCAATGATGACGCACCAGGTGTAGATATCTATACCCTTGTGAAATTCCAAAAGTCGAATCAGGGTACGAGTATAAACCAAAGGCCAATCGTTCAGGTTCGTGACGTCATAGCAAAAGGCGATATTATTGCAGATGGCCCAAGCATTGAACATGGAGAGCTAGCTCTAGGACGTAACGTACTAGTGGCATTTATGCCATGGAATGGTTATAACTTTGAGGATTCTATTCTATTGTCTGAGCGAGTATCGCGTGAAGATATCTTTACTTCTATTCATATACAAGAATTTGAAGTAATAGCACGTGACACTAGACTTGGGCCCGAAGAGATTACGCGGGATATACCTAACATTGGTGAAGAAAGCTTACGTCATCTTGATGAAGTGGGTGTGGTGCACATTGGGGCTGAAGTTAAGGCTGGTGATATACTTGTGGGTAAAGTTACCCCTAAGAGTGAAGCTCCAATTACACCGGAAGAAAAGCTATTACGTGCAATCTTTGGTGAAAAAGCAGCCGACGTTAAAGACTCATCATTACGTGTACCTCCTGGGGTCAGCGGTACCGTAGTGGAAGTATGCAGCTTTACCCGCCGTGGTGTGGAAAAAGATGAAAGAACCATCGCACAAGAAAGACAAGAAATCGAGCGCCTGGCACAGGATAAAGACGACGAATTGGAAATTATTCAGAGTCATGCATATCGCCGCCTTGCTGATATGCTACTTGGGCAAGTATTGGTTTCTGGGCCAAAGCAACTAAAAGTGGAGGACAAGCTTACAGAAGAAGCTCTATATGCCATTCCACGCAAGCAATGGTGGCAGATTATAGTGGATGATAGTCAAGCTATGAGTGATGCAACCAACATGAAGGAAGTTTATGACCGCTGCATTAATAATATTGAACAAGAGTTTAAAGCAAAAGTCGAAAAAGTTCAAAGTGGTGATGACCTGCCGCAAGGGGCATTAAAAGTTGTAAAAGTCTTTGTTGCTACTAAATTAAAGATTCAGCCTGGTGACAAAATGGCGGGACGCCATGGTAACAAGGGCGTGGTATCGAAGATTATGCCACTAGAAGACATGCCATTCCTGGAAGATGGCACACCGGTTGATATTGTACTCAACCCACTTGGTGTTCCTTCACGGATGAACGTTGGACAGATTTTGGAGACGCACTTAGGATGGGCTGCAGCAAATATAGGTAAGCAAATCGCCGACGCTTTGGAAGGGGGGCGCAAAGCAGCTAAGTATGATAAGTTACGTGATATATTACGCCAGCTGTATGATGATGGACGTAACGCAAGTGCGGCCGATGCACTTGTAAACATGAACGATACAGAAATGCTGCAGTTAGGAGAGCGTTTGAAAAATGGCGTGCCAATGGCAACGCCAGTATTTGATGGCATTACCGAGCAGGAGATGGATGATATGCTGCGCCAAGCAGGGGTGCAGGTGAGTGGGCAAGTTGGTCTGATTGATGGGCGTACGGGTTTGCCATTTGAGCGGCAGGTGACAGTAGGTTATATCTACATGATGAAGCTAGACCACCTTGTTAACGATAAAATACACGCACGTTCTACTGGGCCATATAGCTTAGTGACACAACAGCCCTTGGGTGGTAAATCTCACTTTGGTGGCCAGCGTTTCGGTGAAATGGAATGTTGGGCGCTGCAGGGTTATGGGGCAGCTTATACTTTACAGGAAATGTTGACCGTTAAATCGGATGACGTCAGTGGTAGGGTACGTATGTATGAGTCCATCGTGCAAGGTAACTCCGCATTTGATTCTGGAATTCCGGAATCATTCAATGTGATTATCAAGGAATTACGCTCTTTATGTTTAAACATTGAGATGCGTGAAGACGAAGAATAAAAAGTCATATAAATTTATACCAGGATTGAGGTAGCACAATGGCAGATTACCGTAGTTTCGATAATATTCGAGTATCTATTGTCAGCCCAGAACAGATCAAAAATTGGTCTTATGGGTCAATCACTAAGGCAGATACAGTAAACTATCGCACCGCAAAGCCGGAGCAGGGTGGTTTATTCTGTGCCAAGATTTTTGGACCAGTGAAAGACTATGAATGCTCGTGCGGTAAATACAAGCGAATGAAATACCGTGGCGTGGTCTGTGAAAAGTGCGGTGTGGAGGTGACCCTGTCTAAGGTGCGGCGTGAGCGTATGGGCCACATTGATCTAGCAAGCCCAGTTGTACACATCTGGTTTATGCGTTCTTTGCCTTCTAAGATTGCAACACTATTAGATATGCCACTTAAGGACTTGGAAAAAGTACTTTATATGGAGAGCCATGTAGTTATTGATCAAGGAGTGACTAATGCAAATCCTCATCAGCTATTGAGTGATGATGAGTTAATGGAAATGCAAGATACTTTTGGCAGTGATAGCTTTAAAGCAGGTATGGGGGCGGAGGCTATTCGCCATATGCTACAGAGCATCGACCTAAAATCTGAAGCCAAGGTATTGCGTGAAGAACTCTCCAACACCACGTCTGAAACCAAACGTAAGAAAGTAGTTAAGCGTCTTAAACTTATCGAAGATTTTATTGAATCTGGCAATGAGCCTCAGTGGATGGTTCTTGAAGTACTGCCTGTTCTACCACCAGATTTACGTCCCTTGGTGATGCTAGATGGCGGGCGTTTTGCTACTTCTGATTTAAATGAGCTATACCGCAAAGTTATTAATCGTAACAACCGCTTGAAGAGACTGATTGAACTACGTGCCCCGGAAATTATTATTCGTAATGAAAAACGTATGCTGCAGGAAGCGGTGGATGCGTTATTTGATAATGGCCGCCATGGCAAAGCTGTCAAGAGCGCAACTAAGAAGGGGCCATACAAGTCTTTATCTGATTTATTAAAAGGTAAACAAGGTCGTTTCCGTCAAAACCTTTTAGGTAAAAGGGTGGATTATTCTGGCCGTTCGGTAATTGTGGTTGGCCCAGAGCTGAAGCTACATCAGTGTGGTTTACCAAAAAAGATGGCTTTAGAATTATTTAAGCCCTTTATCTATCATAAACTAGAAAAGAAAAACCCAGGCATTACTCTGAAATTTGCCAAAAAGATGGTAGAAATGGAACGTGCGGAAGTGTGGGACGCGTTAGAAGAAGTAATACGCGAACATCCAGTATTACTAAACCGTGCTCCAACGCTACACCGTCTTGGTATTCAAGCATTCGAACCCGTTTTGATTGAAGGTAAAGCTATACAGCTGCATCCATTAGTGTGCGCTGCTTTTAACGCCGATTTTGATGGTGACCAAATGGCAGTGCACGTCCCAATTTCGATTGAGGCATGTGTGGAAGCACGAACTTTAATGATGTCGACAAATAATATTCTAAGCCCACAAAACGGACGTCCTATTGTGGTACCAGCTCAAGATATGATACTTGGTCTTTATTATATTACTTTAGAGCTAGAAGGCGAGGAAGGTGAAGGTGGGGTTTATGGCGATATTGCTGAAATAGAGCACGCTATACATGCTGATAAGCTATCTATACATGCTAAAATCAAGTGTAGGCGCAAGAAGATATTGCATGATGGTACTGTGCAAAACATACTGGTGGATACCACGCCAGGTAGGGTGCTATTATCTGAGGTATTGCCAGCTGATGCCAGCTTAAGCTTTGAGTTAATCAATAAGTTAATGACTAAAAAAGAAGTGGCAAAATTGATTGAGCACGTATATCGCCATTGTGGCCAAAAGCAGACGGTATTGTTTGTTGACCACATAATGCAGCTTGGTTTCCGATATGCTTGTACTGCAGGTATTTCTATGGGTAAAGATGATATGATAATACCCGATTCCAAAGGACCGCTTATGGCTGAAACCGAGGAAGAAGTCAGAAAATATGAGAATCAGTATGCGGATGGTCTGATTACTATACGTGAGAAATATAATAAGGTCGTAGATGCATGGTCTCGTTGTTCTGAAAAAATTGCCCATCGCATGATGGAAATGATCGCCACAAAACCAAGAGGCTTAATAGTAGGTGCTGGTCAGCTCCGTATCAACAATATTTTTATGATGGCAGATTCTGGTGCCCGGGGTTCGGTAGCCCAGATTAAACAGCTTGCTGGTATGCGGGGTCTGATGACTAGGCCATCTGGTGAGATTATTGAAAACCCAATTAAATCTAACTTTAAAGAAGGGCTAACTCCTCTTGAATACTTTACTTCCACTCATGGTGCACGTAAGGGCTTAGCAGATATGGCGCTGAAGACAGCTAACTCTGGTTATCTAACACGTAAGTTGGTGGATGTATCGCAAGACTGTATAGTAATAGAAAACGATTGTGGCACTACTAATGGCCTATTAGCCCAAGCTCTGATTGAAAATGGAGATGTGGTGGTGGAACTGTCTGAAGCAATTTTAGGACGTATAGCAGCAACTAATATCCATCATCCAACTACTGGACAACAAATCATAGAGGCAAGTGGATTAATTGATGAATTGACTGTTGAAAAGATTGAAGAAGCAGGTATTGATACTGTGAAAATTCGTTCTGTAATCACTTGTGAGAGTAAAAATGGTGTGTGCTGTAGGTGTTATGGTCGCGACCTGGCGATGGGATCATTAGTAAATGTAGGCGAGGCAGTAGGTGTAGTAGCAGCACAATCTATCGGCGAGCCTGGTACGCAGCTAACAATGAGAACCTTCCACATGTGGGGGGTGTCTACTAATAGTACTTCTCAGTCTAGCGTTATAGGGTCATATGAGGGCCATATCTTAATCTCACACCGTAACGTGGTAATAGATAGTAATGGCAAAAAGATAGTCATGAGCCGTAGTTGTGAGATCTTGATACTTGATGACAAAAATGCTGAAAAAGCACGTCATAAAGTACCATATGGTGCTAAGTTGTTAGTTGATGATGGGGATAAAGTTTTACCAGGCCAAAAACTGGCAGATTGGGATCCGTTTACTATTCCGATCATCACTGAGAAATCTGGTACTGCAGTATTTGTAGATCTATTAACTGGCGTTTCTGTTAGAGAAGTTATGGACGAGGCTACTGGTATCACTAACCGGGTAGTAGTGGATTGGAGGCAACAAGCCAAAGGCACAGAGCTGCGACCACGTATAGTGCTGCATGACGAGCACGGTAATGTGATTACTCTCGCTAATGGATTAGAAGCAAGATATATGTTGCCTGTAGATGTAATTTTAAACATCCGTGATGGTCAACAAGTGCATGCAGGAGACGTCATTGCACGTATTCCAAAAGAAGCATCTAAGACTAAGGATATTACAGGAGGATTACCTCGTGTAGTAGAATTATTTGAGGCCAGAAAGCCAAAGAACCTGTCAGTTATTGCAGAAAAAGATGGCTATATAGAGTTTGGTAAGGATTACAAGTCAAAAAGACGTATTGTCATCAGAGCAATAGAAGAGGGGGGTGAAGCTGTTGAATACCTGGTACCACGTGGCAAACATATTGTGGTAAGCGAGGGAGATTTCGTTTCCAAAGGCGATATGTTGATGGATGGCACCCCTTCACCACATGATATCTTGCGAGTAATGGGAGTAGAGGCCTTAGCCAAATACATGACTCATGAAATACAGCAAGTATATAGACTGCAGGGTGTGAAAATAGATGATAAGCACATCGAAGTGGTACTGCGCCAAATGCTGCGTAAGGTTGAAGTGGTGGATCCAGGTGAGACTACTTTTTTAATGGGACAACAGATAGACTGTGAAGAGTTTGATCATGAAAATACCAGGACAATTGAAAAAGGTTATATGCCAGCAGTGGCTATGCCGGTGCTACTTGGTATTACTAAGGCATCGCTGAACACAGATTCATTCTTGTCTGCCGCCTCGTTCCAGGATACCACCCGGGTGTTAACAGAGGCCGCAGTAGCCGGTAAGGTTGATAGGCTGCGTGGCTTGAAGGAAGCGATTATAGTGGGCAGTTTGATTCCAGCTGGAACAGGTTTCTATATTCATCAGCTGCGTCGTGAAGCGCACCGGAGGGATAAGGAGGTAGAAAAGGCACAAGCAGAGCAGGCAGCAATAGCAGCGGCAGCAGCCCCAGAAGAAGAGCCAGCGGCGTAGGGGGATCTTCTGGGTCAACTGTTTCTTGTTGGAGGTAAAATAACGTATTTATCCAGCAATGGTGGTTCTGAAATATTAATATTTTATCTATTGTAGTTTAAATATGGGTGATGTATAGATATCCGAAACCCTAGTTTTGGATTAGACTAATGGTGTAAGGCCCATAAAATCCTCATCACGAACCCCGAAGGGGTGTGGTGATCCAGCAAGTATTCCTTGATTGCCGCGCCCTAAAAGGGCTTGCAATGACGCTATACCTTTTAAGCCATCACACACCTTATCTAACCAAAACTGGAGTTCGAAAGATAGAATATAAAAAAGCTGAGGAACAAGCCAATGCGCCAATGCCACCATGTTAATAGCGTTGAATTATGTTAAATCTTGAAATATCTAAAGAATATAAAGAGAAGATGGACCGCTGTATAAAGCGCTCAGAACAAGAGGAGGCAAAGGAAAAAGCAGAGCGTGATAAGAAGCGTATTGAACAGAAAGAAAGAGAGTTTTGGCAACGTTATGCTGGACCCAGGCAAACTGCAGTTGGGTTCTGGCTCCTTTTTACTGGCACCACATTGGGAGCTGCTCTATGGTCTTGCCATCATTGGATGCAGTATGAGCTACTAGTGCCAACATTGGTTACTGGAGTCGGAATTGCAACTATAGGAAGCTTGTGTATAGATTATCTAGTTGTACGCCGTGAAAGTGATAAGAATATTATAGCTGATGGAAAAATCCGTGATAGACCAAAAGAACGATATGGCATAGCTACAATGCTTGGCTTTGCTACTCTGCTTGGAGGTACTTCTGCCATAGGATTCTATTACAACATTTCGAATGAAGCACATGGAGTTATCTTAATTGCTTCTATAGTGCTGTTAATAGCTGCGTCTTGTGTATGTAAAGCATATGAGCCTCTGGAGTATCAGCAACCCACTTGACTACAGATGCTGGGGTTTTAAAGGCTAACTCTTCCTTGGCGTAGCGCCATAATGTTGGCCTTGTAATCTTGATTCTTAAATACTGAGTGACCGGCTACTATAACATTTGCTCCTGCTTCGATAGCAAGGCGAGCAGTTTGAGGATTCATACCCCCATCTACTGCTAGCTCCACAGGTAAATTCTGTCGTATTATCTCCTGTCTTATGGCTTGCAGCTTTACTAGCTGTGATGGCATAAAGCTTTGTGCAGCAAAGCCTGGGTTGACAGTCATAACTAATATGCGATCTACCATTTGATAAACATACTGTAATGCCGTTTCGGGAGTAGAAGGGCAAAGGGAAACGCCCGCACGTATACCTTTGCTACGAATCATCTCTAGAATACGACAAATATGGGGATTGGACTCTAGGTGCACAGTTATCATGTTACTACCTGCATCTATGAACTCATCAATAAATTTTTCCGGCTCATTAATCATTAAGTGTACATCAAAAGGTAGGGCGGTATGTGGACGCAATCCACGTACGATCTGAGGCCCAAACGTTAAGTTTGGAACAAAATGTCCATCCATAATATCAATGTGAATATAGTCTGCCCCAGCAGCCTCTAATGCTGCGGCCTCCACAGCTAATTTAGCAAAATCTGCAGATAGTATTGATGGAGAAACCAAAATGTGCATGGTTTTTGCTAACACCTATAATGACATGACACTTTATATTTTGTGCTTTGATTATGCAACTATAAATATAGGGGTTACGGGCGGTATTAATGCCGTTAAATAACTCCCATATGGCAGGTTGCTTTTTGAAAGCATGAAGTGGCATCTAGGTTATAAAATTGTTAGGAGAAAGTACAGAATAAAATAATGTAGTTTCTCTTATAATGTGTAGTAGTAATAGTGGTAATGATTGTTGGAGCTTGCAATTTTGTGTATAAGGTGGTATAATTTAATCGTGTTTTTGATATTTAGTATAAATTATATAATTTTGGCTAGGGGGCAATATTGAATAATTATGAGGTACGCTATGTTTTTGACATAGGTTCGAGTAACACCAAATCCATGGCCTGCCTGGTTGATACAAACAGTATGAGACTATTAGCAATAATAGATCGAATTTCTGTTCCAGTTCCATATCAAAAGTATATTAATAATTCGCATGATGGTAGAACCCTAAGCGCTGAGGCAATGGCACATGGTAGCGCAGCCTTAGGTGAGATTCTTAAATATTATGGAATAGATTCCAAAGAGGCGTATATAAAATGTGCAGGGATTGCTACAGCATGGGCACGAAATGCAGATAATGCCGAAGAGTACTTAAAATACTTAGATAAGGAAATGGGAATACATATTGCCAGTATTTCTCAACATGAGGAAGGAAAACTAGGGATTCAAGCGGTATTAGCTAGCCCAGGCTGCCCAGCGCCGGACGCAGATAAAATGTTGATTTGGGATATTGGTGGGGGGAGTTTTCAACTGAGTTATATTAAGCAAGATGGTGAGATTCAAGTCTACGATGGATCATTAGGTTCAGTGAACTTTGCTAAAACTATTAGAGAGATGGCGGGGTGTGATACAAATAAATTGCTTAATATGACCCAGCTTATGGATGCAATTGATATTGCGCGTGATCTAATAGGAAAACCTCTGTCTGAATGTATAGATATTTGGGATATACAAACGCGTGCTAGTAGCTGTGTATATGGAATTGGCCAATTAATGAATGTAGGTATAAAACCCATGATATATAATGACACTATCTGCAAAAAAGAAGTTTTTGATCTACTGGAAATCTTTACTAAGCATAGTATTGAAGAATTAAAGGAAATGTACCCTGAGATAAAGGCAGAATTTATTGTACCACAGCAGACAAATTTGCTTTTGATCCATACTATAATGGATGCGCTAGATATGTCTGAAATACATTTCTTAGAGCATGTACAAAGCTTGAATGCTATTGCAGTGTATGAAAATTTATGGGAAGACGAGAACTTTAATGACTTATGGTATGCCGATGTAGGGATGTCATTAGATTGGGTGTATTAGATTTAGCTGCGGGCTTTAAAAACTTGACCTTAAAAAATAAAAGAAATATTTCAATAAGCTTTAACCTATTGTTAAGCAACGCAAAACATTAACTACTTTATTTGTGAAAAAATCTTATCTAATGGCTTGACGTGTATGAAAATACAACCTATAGTAGCAGGGGTATCGAGGAGAAAGGGTTTGTTACCATTCTTTCGGCAAGCAGGGTAGGAAGCAAACAGTTCAGTTTCTTACGCCAAAGCTTTGCAATTGCTAGCTAACAGGTTAAGGTGAAGAGCCCTATAAGCCGATTAGTAAGTGCATTATACGTGTTGAGGTACAGGTAAAAGCGTACTAGTTTTTGATTACGGGATAGGTTGTGTGGCGCTTGCTGCCGATTATTAGAACCTTATTTGGCCTTTGCTTGAGCGTACCCCTTGCTGCTCCTTCCTTACTGTCTCTAGGGGTACGCTCAAAGAAAGGCCGATGATGTTTGCACGCATACATATCTTTCGGTTTTTAAGTAATGCAATAAGAATATATTTCTGCCCCCCAGCAGGAATATATTCAAAAGCCTAGTATGTTAGATACTAAAATCGTCTTTGCGAGCACCAACGGAGCGAAGCAACCCATAAACCTCGTCGATCACCGCGCACTTTCGGTGCTCGCAGTAACGCTGTAATACATGCTTTCAATTATGTTAATAAAACTTTAACTCGCTCAACTGGAACAGTTACGAAAATGGTGCCGGATGTCTGATTTGAACAGACGACCTACCGCTTACAAG
>JANPII010000124.1:0-12692 GCA_031424915.1 Pseudomonadota bacterium | reverse complement strand
ATTTCTACACCGCCAAAGAACCAAACTTATGAATTACCTAATTCATTCAATATAAGTGAATCCTTTATTGATACAATCAGTGCCATAAGAAAGCTTGTAGAAGGAGAAGATGAGCAGGATTTTTGGGAATCTCCAAGGATAGAATCTTCTGAGAAAGAAAAAGATCAAGATACGCAGCAAGGTAGGACAGATACTAATGGTCCTTCACCTACACCGGCAGTTAACTCTACTCAAATAGCAGAGACCCAGCCAACACAAACCACAACTCCAGTAGGCACTCCTCCACCTGCACCTAAAACTCCAGCAGGAGGACCTCCTCCTCCGCCTCCACCCGGACCAGTTTCGGGCTGGAAGCCGACAAAGCTAGTAAATCAAGGCAAAGTCAACCCGTCTGAAACTACCTCCCCTACTCAACAGAACAATACTGAAGCTAACAAAAAAACTCCTACTACCCCAGCCCAAAATAATATGATGGATGAAATGCAAATAAAACTTGCAGCAAGGAAGGAAAAAGAGAATAACGAGACTACTACTCAGACCGCTCCTTCTCTTCAACCAACTGCAGATACAACGGCAGAGGATCAAAAGAATAACCTTACAAGGCTAGAACACAAAGCCAAGGGCTATGCCAACAATTGGTATGGTAATATCCAAGCTAATGATGCTGGCCATATTCAGACAGTGCTAGGAAAAAATAAGGTGGTATCTAACGCGTCTCTTAATTCAGATGATAACTTCTCGAATGATTGTGTTGTAGCGTACACTGCTGTTCTTGCTGCACTTTCGCTTTCTCAAAAGGGTGAAATTACTAATAATCCCCAAGAGCGTACAAACTTTGTTACCCGTATAGTAGAGGATGCAGTAATAAAGGAAGATAGCCAAGTATCGGATCTTGCTAAAAACAAAGATGATGCGCATTATAAAGCTCTAATAGCTGGTAGTGCAGAAATCTGCAGGCTAGCTCTTACGGATAATAAATTTCATAAGCTACCTAAAAACCCACCTGCAGCCCCAGAAAAGAAGGAAGCTAAAGTTTTCCTCCCCCGTGTAGAAAATAAAGCCATAGATGGTAAAGCTACAGATGCTATAAATGGAGAGTTGGCTGCAAAAATAGCGGCAAGAAGAAACAAAGTAGATTCCCCAGCTGCAGAAAAGAACGCCAACAATACTACACCGGCAAGAACCCTTCCATCTACTCCTTCGACAACAAATACCACCTATACACTACAGATGCCAAAGCCAGCGGTAGTACTGGTAAAGAAGACTTCCACTCCTCAAGTAGCTACTAAACCACTAGAGGCACCTACGCCGAACCCAAAGCTAGAACCATTGGCATCTGCAACGCCTTCAAATATTTCCAATCCCCCTCCGCCGCCTCCGCCTCCGCCTGTAAACAAGGTTACTCTGCCAACAGTGAAGCAACTTACCCCGCTAGCAGTTACTCCTAAACTAGCAGAGCGAGTAGAAAACCCGGTAATACATACATCCCCAGTAGAGGCACCTACACCTCTGCCTGAACCAAAACCAGAGCCTACGCCAAGCGTAGATAAAAAGCCGTTGGTTAACATGGAAGTGGGAGCCATTGGCTGTGCTGTACTATCCTCTGGAGGCAGCATAGTATTGGCTAGTGTAATATGCTTAAACCCTGGATTACTGATGAGTGTATCACAAATTGCTATCAACCCAATAGGGGTGGCATTCATAGGAATAGGTGGAGTAACTCTATTTAGTCTACTATGTGTGGGCGCGCCTATTGCTGTTAAGGCGGGATATGAGCGCTTTACCGCAAAGACTCCAACCGAAGAGGCAATACATCCCGCAGCTTTTGGAGCTGGTTTGGCACCAAGTGTGGGTATATGGATGCTGAATTCTGGTGCAATAGCCGTGGCCTGTATTCAGCCTGAACTGTGTGCCACTTCAATAGTTGCCATGCAAAGTGCTCTTAATCCTATTGGACTCGCAGCCGTAAGCGGGGCAAGTATTGTAGGAATTGCCTTACTGATGAGCGCAATAGGGTATGGCGCAGGCAATGCTATGAGTAAAGCAGCTTAACAAATCTCACTTGCCATTCATTTAAGGCTAGGTTAAACTGGGGCACGTACTTCTCGGGCGTGCCCAGAAGAAAAATGTAACCAGGGAGATTTAGATGAGTGATTTACTGGACGAAACTTTAGAAGACATACGGCAGCAGAAATTGCATGATAACATACAAAAGTATGGTCGTTGGTTTGGGATCGCCACAGTAGCATTGGTATTAGGCGGGCTAGCAAACTACTGGTGGAATAGCCATGTCGAAGGACGTTCTTTTCAGCGCGGCGCTGAGTTCATGGAAGCAACGCTTAAGATGCGTGCCAAAGATATAGACGGAGGGCTGTCTAAGTTCGACAAGCTAGTAGAACAAGGCGACACTAACTACTCTGCAGTTGCAGCTTTCCATTATGCAGCTATCTCTGCTTATCAACAAAATTACACTAAAGCTATGGAACTTTATAGCAAGGTCGCAGAAAACCGCAGCTTCGAGAAGGCACTACGTGATTATGCTAAATACATGCAAATATCTACTATGTTAGCAGCTAAGCCAGAGGCTACGGAAGAAGCATTAAAGCAATTGCAGGAATATATAGCAACAGCGCCAACATTTAAAGCTTCAGCTCAGGAAATGATGTTAGTATTATACATTAAGCAGGGTGAAAAAGATAAAGCTCGCGAAGTTTTGGCGGCTCTTGAGTCGGATCAAGATGTACCTTCATTGCTTAAACGACGTGCGCGTGATTTATCTTCAGTGCTAAGCCAATAATAGACTTTTAGTAAGTATTCAGATGTGTAGGCTGTATAAATGCATTTCATGCCTTGTCATCAACTATGTTGTATAAGTTTTTTAAGAATTATTTTTTCAGGGGGCTCATTGCCGCCCCCTACGCGGCTTTGCAGCCGCTACCCCGCCAGGATATTTATGGAATCCTGATTTATAACTATAGGGGAGTTTTACCATAGGCTTGTCGCTAAAGTGTGTGCCTTAGTTGCTGTGATGCGCAAGATCATTGTTATAGCTAACACTGAGATCAAGGAGGCATTAGCTAATGGCCTAGCTTAAATAAGCTTATTTACCTTCTGTATAAAGAAATGCGACGCTGATAACAACGCCGCAAATCAGTCTTCACGGTCATCGGCTTCCCAGCCTGTTCCGCATCACAAAAATATCATATCACTCTCCATAGTGCAATCAGGATTCTATAAATATCCTAGCGGTGGTAGCGGCTTAAAAGCCGCGTAGGAGGCCGGCAATGAGGCCTCCTAAAAAAAATATCATTTATCACAACATTACTTTTGGGGACCAACCAGCAACGTGAACGAACACGACCTTTAAGCAAGCCTAACTACTACCCCATCGCACATCAGCTCTGCTGCAGAAAGCAAATCAGACCGCAGTAGAGCCAAGCCATAGTAACTCCCCTCAACTGAAGGGATGCTACCGAGCATTTTGCCGATATCACGCTCCTCCTGCATAACTTCCTGATGAGGTTGGATTTGGCCATATGCCACCACCGGATAGAGTTTTTTACGTATCGTACCGCTATAATGCGTTCTAGCCGTAACTTCTTGGCCCACATAGCAGCCTTTATCATACGATATGCTTTGCTCCATCCCCAACTCTAATGGGAAAAAGCGTTCTGGGACCAAATCCAGCTGATAATCCACTATACCTAATGCTATTCTCTGCTGGTGATATTGTAACCATATGCTTTCATCCACTTCTTCATTTCGTGGTCTAATAGAACGCCCGCCTAAAGCAGAATGCCGTGGATCAGGCAACAGCCCTTCATCAGCAACACTAATATATACACCATAGCGTGCCGAAACATCCTCAAGCTGCACTTCAGAACGTAAACGATAGCGCTGCATGGCTTTGATTATTTGCTCTATGTAACTAGCAGGGCAGTCCAGCAGGTATTCCTCTGCTGTCAACTGAAGTATAAAAAAGTCATACAGTATTTTCCCCTGAGGCGTTAACATCAAAGAATACATCAAATCTAGGGGACCGGCTTTCTTTATATCCTGGGTTAACAAGCCTTGTAAGAATTTCTGGCTGTCTTTGCCAGTAACCGATATAACCGCTCGATCTGCAAGTAAATATGCCATAATAAATCCTAATAAAATACAAAAACTCTATCAATAAAACGACGCACTAGTGGAAAAACAATTTGCACAATAGGAAAAGCAGTACAAAAAGCCTGCCCCCACGCCTTCAGCCAGTAGTGTGTAAAACCTTCTACCATGCCTTTGGCAAAAAATGTAACCACCAAGCTTATGATACAAGACATAATAGTGGACATACATAATGATAGAACAAAGCTATAGTACCTTTTTTGAAGCCTAATTTGCATTTTCTCTTTTATCCTTTAATCGCATTTAAACTATATTAATCGCTTTTGATGTCTAGCGCAACGGCACAAATACAAAACACTGATCCCAATCTTTATTACAATAATATAATGCTTGTACTTCCCCATATTCTATAGTATAATAGTTGTTATTAATAAATAAAACGATGTTAGGGGTGATTATGCAGGGTCAAGAACAAAAAGCTGAACGTAAGGACCGTTTCATGAACGGATATTGGGGCGTAGAAAGCATCTTCCATAGAGTAAATAACTCCATGGCTGAAGGACTGAGCTTTATCACCAGCCCATTGCAAGATCTTCTCAAGATGGATGCGGTACAGCAGGGTAAATTCACTACCAGCCTTTCTTTATCCCTCAAAACTGCGGAATGTGCTGCATTAACTACGCTGGCTTCTTATTATCTTCCAACCTATCTTATCCCATTTTCTACTGCTATTTCTTTAATAGCGGGTGCGCGTATGATTTATTGCCAAAATGAAGGCACGGATGCAGGCTTAGCTGAAATGGCAAGACAATTTGCCGGAGTAGCACTATCTTATACTATTCAGAGCGCAAGCTTAGGCCTACTTGGCCTATCGGGGCTTGAAGCCCTAAGTGCCGCTCATTTCTTTGCTAATGCTGGAGTTTTTGTAGGTGGTATTGCAGTTGGCTCTATAGTAATTTACCAGATGGATAAGATCTCCCTTGATGATATTACTAGTCTGGCATCAAGTATCAAAGGCGGAATAGTGAAAGTCATAGGAATGGCCGTTAACTAATTATTTTAATGACTTTCCTTCCTTACCAACGCCCTCTCCCACTGGAGTAATTGGTTTTTGTGCATCGCCGTGTTTGGCTGTGCCATGGCCCTCAGTCTTATCAACCAAAACCTCCTTAACCTTCTGTAATTGCTCTTTATGCTCCTCAGACACTATAGGTGATTGCAGCAAAGGAGGAACAGGCTTCTCCACTTTTGCCTGAGATGCATCACGGCGCGCTAGCTTCAGCGAACGGTCAGCATTAAGCTGATTATCTGATATATGCTGTTTCATTTCACTCTGCGCGCTATCCAGGCAGCTTTTCATATTCCCGATAAAAGTCAGCCAACCACCCTTCATCAGCCCTACTCCCAGCTCTTTATTACCACTTAAAATCTGGCGCGTACCCTCAACCATGCCTTCAACCATGGCGGCAATAGATTGGGTTAGTGCCCCAACTATCCCTAAGGTGTGCCTTACTATCGGGATATTAAGGCCATTGCCTATACCTCGAATTTCAGTTCCTGTCTGCTTCATAACTCCTGCTGCTGCGCCTACAGCGTGACTTGCAACTTTGCCAACTGAGCGCATCATATCTTTCCATAGGTTTACATCCCATGGCTTAGTGGCAATTAAAGCAGCCTTGCCACCTAAGGCCGCAACTTCATGTATTAGGTCACCACTCATACGCAATGCCGAAGCCGTAATGCGTAGACTGCCCCCTAAAATCTTGGGAATAACCATAACTGCGGCTACTACGCGCCATCCTACTTTGGGCCCCATCTTTTCGCCGGCATCTGCTAGTTTAATTTTTTCTGCTGCCCATTCGAAGGGTTTACATAGTAATTGTCCAACCTTATCTAGGGCAGTAGCTGCTCCTTTACATACATATTCTACCACAGTGCCGGCAAGATTTACGGCCATATTGACAATACGTGCAGCTGTTTGCGCCGCAGCAAAAGTGCACACCAGAATCCAGCCGACCATTGAAACTGGAAACCCTATGTCCGTAAGCCAAGTAAAAGCTTTGCGATTTGAAGCCCATGACCTTTTAAATGGCTTGAATAGGTCAACCTGCTTACCTTCGTCATTTTTTGTATAACGATATTCCTGTAGCCGCGCCTTGAATTTTTCTGCCTTACTTTCTGCTATCTTGGGCTGCCCCTCTATAGCTTGTTTTACATCCTCTGCTGTCTTTGACAGAGAGTTTATGCTTTCGTTTAAGTCCTTCACTTGAGTAGCTATTTTTATAGCAGGTATAGCATTTAAATCATTTGTTTCTTTCTCAATGCTGTCAATTTCTTGCTTTAAATTTTCCCGGATGGCTGTTAATTTCTCCTCTACTTTTCCTACTGCGGTAATTCTTTCAGTAATTTCCTGGAGCTTCACTCCTAGGTCCTGCTCTTGAGCTAATAGATTATCGCCAAGATTCGGATATTCTTTGTTCTTGTCACGCAGCTGTATGGCAGCATCAAGCTCTGTTTGATAGCCCTCTAATTGTTTTTTATATGTTGAAACTTTATCTAATTCAGTTTGAACCTGCGCGGAGTCTGTTAAATCCTTTATAATATTAGCGTTACTCTCTATATATTCCTTAGATTCCGATCCTAGTTTTTGTAAATCTGTGAATTCTCTACTCAAAGAGGTAAAATCTTTTCGTAATGTTTCTAACTTTTCTTCTGCTATTTTATGACGCTTATATAAATCCTTCCGCCGTACTCTATCAACTTCAGGTGCTACTGCTTCTTCGTCATTTATTGCTTTTAATGTTTTATCTAGATCCTGGTATTCTTTTTCTATTGCTTCTTTTTGCTGGGCAAACACTTTATATCTGGCTGAAATTTGTTTTACAGTTATTTTTTCTGCTTGCTGCTTTAAATCCCCTATGTTTATATCTTTTTCATTTTTTTTATTCTTTTTTATAGCGATGTCCAATGCTCCTTCTAGCTGCTTTGTACTTTCTTCATAGCCTGGTAGCGGATTACTACTTAATATCTTTGTTAATTCATCAAAACGTTCTCGTGTTATTAGTTTTTCACGCACCTTAGCACGTGCTGCTGATAGCTTATTTGCAAGAGTAGCAGGCTCATCAGAAGATATATCAACGTTACCAATAGTGCTGCGTAAACTTTTGACATCGGCGCTCACTTTATCTATCGGTTGTGGCTCTTCTGCTTTGGCTTCATCCTCTAGGTTTGGTAGATTTTGCTGTAATTGCTGGGATTCCGACTCCTCTACTTCCTTTTCTAAAGACTCTAATTCTTCATTTAATTCGTTATATTCTTTCTCCAGCCTAAATTGATCTTTTACTTTAGGTTTGGTATTTTGAGCATCAATGCTTTTTTCTAGCGCAGTCTTGTTCTGTTCTAGTTGAGCAATTCTTGCTTCTAATGTTCCCTCTTTCATGTCTTATCCTAAGAATGATTTATTATTTAATCATGCAGTAGAGAGGTTAAGAAAGAGTAAATAGAAATAAGGAATGGCGTGCCCGGAAGGATTCGAACCCTCGACCTACTGCTTAGAAGGCAGTTGCTCTATCCAACTGAGCTACGGGCACAATGCAGAAAAGGATTATAGGCTTTTAGTACCTATAGTCAAGCTCGCTACTATTAAAGACTGATATATAATACCAAATCTAAGAAATAAATTCACACTTGAAGAGGCGCCTATTTGGTAATTTTAACCTACCATTTTCGCGCAAGTATTTGAATACAGGGGGCTCAAAGATATGCCAAAATTCCACAAAAATTTTCAAGTGTGAACTTATTTCCTAGATTTGGTATAAGCATAAAAACCCAGATACTATAACCACCGTATCTGCGCGCTTTTCTCTTCTTGGTGCTGGCGGATCCAGTTAAGGAATTGAGTAGTAGAATCCATCTGGTCATCATGTGCAGTGTAAGGAAAAGTGAAGATCTCCGACTCATAATCTGCAAGCCAATCAGAATAGCGTGGCCACCATATCTTCCCTGCTTCAAACAAGGAGGAGGCTGCTAACACTCTAGTAATCTTATCTAGCTTAGGACGTATTCCTAAAGCGGGTGTAGCAGTATGTTGTAAATCGGATAATAATTGCTGTCCACTAGCCTTATCTTCAATCAGTACAGCAGAAGGTTTATACTGATTGTAAAGGCGAAGCACTTCTTGTTTAAGTTCGCTATATTCCAATTTTGTACGTAATACTTCAAGTAAATAGTATTGTTCTTGTATTACCGCCCATGTAGTACATACACTATAATCATTATTTGTCCCCACTTTGACTGCGCAATCCCAACTTTGGTACACCCTATCTAATTCTGGTATTATAGTATAGCGCTTAATCCAATTGCTGCGAATAAGCCCGTGCTCTAGTAGCTGCGGTTTTTGTTGGTATTGAGCAGCAAAATTATAAGCACCTAGCTCCTGCTGTAGCTGACGTAACTGCTCGGTATTCATATCAGGATATAGAATATTTGCAGGCCGTAAATACATAATGTGTCCGCAGCTAATGATATTACTATCCTCATTGTGTAGTGGGATAGCTAAGTGCTGATATATTTTTTTCTGTAGCAAATGACCACTTAAATCATCTCTATGCAAACGCTGCATCACTATGACAATACGGCCATTAATTCTATCGTTAAGGCGCGTAATTAAAGTTTGTTCATACCAATCTATCGCCTTTTGCCTTAATTTATTGCTTAATGCCTGCTGTGGAGTATGGGGGTCATCTACAACTATTACATCCGCCCCCTCCCCAGTTAGTGTCGCTCCAACTGAAGCAGCCAAGCGAAAACCCTGTTGTGTCGTGATATACTTACGTTGCGTATTCTTACCCTTGGCTATTATAGTACACGGAAAAATACGCCTATACCAACTGCTTTCCATAATCACTTTAGTATCTTGTGCGTGTTTAAGGCTAATGGCCTGGCTATAACTAGCTACGATGACTTTATGAGAGGGAATATGGCCTAACAACCATGCTGGCCAGGCGACACTAATTGTGATGGATTTCAAGGAGCGCGGGGGAATATTAACGATAAGGCGCGTTATACTACCCTGCTCTACCTCTTTAAGTGCAGATATCATAAGGTTAATATGCCAGTTATCGATAAAATTCTGGCAGGGATGAAGAGTAGAGAAGACTTGTAGCAAAAAGTACTTAAAATTGGTACGTGTTATTTTATCTAGAATCGTAACAGGAAGCATAGCTGTAGTAATATAAATTGATATGCTACTATTCTATAACCTGAATACTTATGTCCGGTAGTAACGATTCCTCTTCAAAATAGGAATCATATGGTGCTTCTGCTATAACATCAAAAAGAGGCATCACTTCATTATCGATAGGAATGAGCAACTCTTCTATCGGTTGTGCTGCAATATATAAATCAAGTAGATATGCAGAAATGTCCTTATGAGCATTATCGGTACATTCAGCGATTAATAATCTTGGAGTCTTGCCATCTAAATCCATTACACTAATATCTGCGCCATAGCCAACCAAAAGCTTTACTAATTCCATACGCCCACACATAGCAGCGATATGTAGCGCTGTGGAATTATTGTCAGCGGTTTGAGCATTAATAGCAGCACCTAACTCAAGCAACCATTCCACAGTTTTGATATTACCATAGCATGCAGCTGAATGTAGCGGAGTATAACCCTTATTATCCACCGCATTAATGTCTGCTCCTTTATCCACAAGCATTTTTATCAGTTCATAACGCTGTAGCTCAGTCATTGGGCGACGATATGGATCTAGGCCAGCATAATCTTCCTGTACTATGATATGCAGTATATGCTCCCCACTTGACACGGTGACATTAACATCGGCGTTACGCTCTATCAAGAATTTCATAATATGGAAATACCCACGTTGGGCCGCAAGTCCTAAGGGTGTTAAACTACTGCTAGTAGCAAAATTAACAGGCGCCCTTTCATATAAAACCAATTCTGCTACTATATTGGTTCTGCCATACATTATAGCATTCATAAGCTCTGCTTTTAATTGCGCCGTACTTTTGCGTGCTGCAAAGCTATTTAACCCACGTAAGATTTTAACTACATCCTGAAACGACATATTATATTCCTTAATTTAACGCTATTCCACTTTCGAAGTATAAATATATATGAACAAAAAGCAGCAATGCTTACCATTTACTTGGCGATGATACACTAAAATATACAAAAATACAACTTCCACCTTATAGCTTAGATCGACTCTTGTTTCCTCACCTTAAGGAGAGTATATAGTTATATAATGTCAATGATCCAAGAGAAATAAAGATGGCCATAAAGGTAGAGCAAATCTGTGTGGCACGCGGTATCAAGATGACTGAGCAGCGTAAATTGATTCTAAGTGTAATTGAAAAGGGCCGCCACCCTGATGTAGAGGAATTGTATCAGCGCGCTAATAAGCTGGATAGCCGTATTAGTTTGGCTACGGTCTACCGTACTATCAACACTTTGGTTGAGCATGATATACTAACTAAACTAGAGTTCGGTGAAGGTAGGGCACGCTATGAGATTTTATGTGACAGCAAAGATCATCATCACCACTTAATAGACGTAGAATCTGGTAAGATCATTGAATTTTTTGATGAAGAGTTAGAAGTTATTAAAGAGAAAATAGCGCATCGCCTAGGCTATAAATTGGTAGATCATAAGCTAGAACTATACGGTATAAAAATAGAAAAGGAACTTAAGTAATGAACACCCTATTTGACATAACACCTCTTAAAGCGCGCAGCACTGCTAAAGCTACAGAATATAGTGCTAAAGATATTGAAGTGCTGGAAGGACTAGAACCAGTACGCAAGCGCCCTGGTATGTATATCGGCGGCACTGACCAACATGCCCTACATCATATGATTGTTGAAGTATTGGACAATTCCATGGATGAGGCTACTGCTGGTTACGCCACCCACATTATAGTACATCTACATGCAAATGGCAGCGTTAGTATAGCCGATAATGGGCGTGGTATTCCCGTGGATCCCCATCCCAAATACCCTGACAAATCTGCTTTAGAAGTAATTATGACGACACTACATTCAGGAGGCAAATTTGGCAGCGGCGCTTACTATACCGCCGGAGGTTTACATGGTGTAGGCGTTTCAGTGGTTAATGCTTTGTCAGCCTGGCTTGAAGTGCAGGTAATCCGTAAGAATCGAGTTTATACACAACGCTATGAGAGGGGAATACCCACAAGTGTACTAACCTCAAAGCCAATGAAAGCTCTAGGGCATGGCACCACAGTTACTTTTTATCCTGATGTAGAAATCTTTGGAGACTGTACTTTTATACCCACATTAATCCGCAAGATAGTTACTGCCAAAGCCTACCTACATAAAGGTGTGCATATAATATGGCGCTGTGATCGCACCCTGCTCGAAGAGCAAGAAGAAAGCGAGCAAGTAGGAGGGTATATAGAAGAGCATATTCAATTCCCAAATGGCCTACAAGATTACTTGCGTAGCTTGCTTGCAGGACGCACAGTGGTAGCAGATGCAATATTAGCTTATGATATAGCCTTGCCTCAAAACCATGGACGAGTTGAATTGGCAATCACATGGCTTGCAGGAGGAGAAGACGGTACTAGCCGCTTTTACTGCAATACGGTCCATAACCCTAATGGCGGTACACATGAGTTAGGCTTACGTAGTGGCATTATGAAAGCAATTCGTAATTATGCCACGCTGACTGATAATAAAAAAGCTGTAGAAAAGATCACTATAGAAGATGTGCTATCTAATGCGATTATTTTATTGTCTTTATTCATACCAAATCCTGCCTTCCAAGGGCAGACTAAGGAAAAGCTATTGAATCCCGAAGCTAATAAACTAGTTGAGACAGCAGTACGTGATAATTTAGAACAGTGGATGGTAACTAACACCAGTGCTGCTAACGCTTTGCTCGATGTATTTATTGATAATGCCGAGCTGCGGCGCAAGCTAAAGCAGGCTAAGGAGGTGGCACGCAAATCCCCAATTAAATCATTACGCTTACCGGGCAAACTAGCAGACTGTTTTGATACTGCTGCTAGTGGCAGTGAATTATTCATCGTAGAGGGAGATTCCGCTGGGGGTACAGCTAAGCAGGCACGTGATAAACGCTTTCAAGCTATATTGCCACTCAAAGGTAAGATTCTTAACGTTGCCAGTAATTCGGTAGAAAAAATCAAGTCTAACCAGGAAGTACAAGACCTGTTAACAGCATTAGGATGCAGCACTGGTAACGCCTATCGCCCAGAACATTTGCGTTATGACAAAGTGATTATAATGACTGATGCTGACGTTGATGGAGCCCATATTGCATCATTACTTATGGTTTTTTTCTATCTGCAAATACCTCAAATGATTCACAATGGGCATCTCTATTTAGCTCAACCTCCACTATATAAGCTGAAGCATGGTACTAATTACCACTATGCGCATGATGAGGTAGCCAAGGATAAAATGGTATTTTCACCCAATTGCAATCGATAGGCGCCTTTGAAGGCTCTATTAGCACCCAAGCCACGATGTCCCACGACTTTGGTCAGACTTGGTACCCAAAATGAATAGCTGGG
>JANPII010000123.1:0-3164 GCA_031424915.1 Pseudomonadota bacterium | reverse complement strand
GGGGTAGAGGCCTGTCAGGCACTTAAAGCTAACCCAAATTTAGATTTAATTGTACTTGACCGCATTATGCCTATTATCGATGGGCTTGAATTTATGAATGTATTGCGCCACATGCCGGGATTAAATACGATTCCTGTCATTATGCAGACAGCAGCGGCTGCTGCTGAGCAGACAATAGAAGGATTGGAGTCGGGAGCATTGCACTATCTCCATAAACCATATACCCGAGAGATTTTTTTAGCCCATGTGCATGCAGCATTAAGGGTGAGTAGGCAGTATGATAGATTGATGGATAATGGCACTCATTTTTATATGCGTAATGTGTTTGAAGCTTTATTTATGTTCAGGGAGCTATATGAAGCAGAAAGTATTATTGATGGCATAGCATATGCCTGTCCTAGCATAAAGAGTTTACGAATTGGGCTTACTGAGCTGATGCGTAATGCCATAGAACATGGGCGTATGGGGATAAAGTTTAAAAAGAAAAGAGAAACTTTGCGTAACGGTACATACCTAGAAGAGTTAAAAAAACGTTCAGGATCAGCGCTCGAAGTGCCGGCGACTCTGCATTTTCAGCGCACCACAGAAGAAATTATTATCACCATTGCTGACCCAGGGCCTGGTTTTGATTGGGTTCCATTTCTTCACTTTGATGCCGCACGTGCTACAGAGCCAAATGGCCGTGGTATAGCTATTGCCAATAAGTTTGGCTTTGACTCAATAGAGTATATTGCACCCGGCAATAAAGTGATATGCCGGATAAAAAATCAAAAGTCTGAAAGCGTAGACATGCCTGCATTAGCAGCCGCATTATATCCTGATCTGGCGGATAAACTAGTCTAATACCCACTCTCAGCTAAAAGATTACAGCGTCGCTCCTCGCTCCTTGTATTGTTTTAGCTGAGATTTGGTATAAGCCCGGAGGCGCCAGAGTTTAGGGTGGTATTTATTCTACAATTAGTCAAGCACCTCGTTGAACAGGTGAATTTTGGCCCACCACCTCTTTAGTATATTCCCCAACTACAGGTTTCGTGGTTGCTAGGGTGTTCTTTTCAACCTTAGGGGAATTTTTTACTATAACTTGCGCTTGTAATGCTACTAGTTCCATCTTAGCTGCTGAATCCATTTGAACATTTCCAATTTTTAGTTCCGTAATAGCACCTTTTTCGATAGCGCCTTTCATAGTCTTCCAAGTAGCTGAATCGATGGTAGCGCCAGAAAGGTCAAGTATGCCTTGAAGCGCGGCTTTATTAAAGTTGCAGCCTTGTAGGGATGTCCCCTTGAAGTTGCAGCCTTGTAGGGTTGCGCCGGCCAGGTTACAATTTTCCAACACACTATCTTGGAAATTTGTCTGACTCAAATTGCAGTATTGTAGGGATGTCCCCTTTAAGTTGCAGTGTTGTAAGGCTGCGCCGGCCAGGTTACAATTTTCCAACACACTATCTTGGAAATTACAATGTTTGAAAGTCGCATCAGTAAAGCTGAAGCCCTTAATTGATAGCCTACCTAAGTTAAAGTTTTCTTCCTTTTCTCCTTCGAAGCGTAAGCCACGCATCTCAAAGTTGCGGCAAGCGTAGCCAAATAGCTTCCAGCTGCCTTTGCTTTGTTCTGTAAGTTGTTGCCCTAGATCAATGCGTTCTATAGGCGCGCCCTCTAGTTGTGAGTTTTGCTGGTTTTGTATTGTATTTATTGCTTTAGTAACATCTTCATTTACATGCAAGCGATATAGGGTATTGGTGAGTATTGGGCGCATTAAATAGGTTATTGCATCTCCTATTGCTCCCCATAATTCTTTCCTTAGCCCTTTTGTGGTTGAGCCTATGCTTAGTATTTTAAAGCCGGCACGCACAAAATTACCTTTTTTTACATGTGCATATGCTTCCTGTATTTTCGTATAAGTTTCGGGTTCTTTCATGGCATCAAGTAGTACATCGCTATTAAAGCGCACATTACGCAGCATAGGATCCATGTCCATGCCCATTCGTATCATGTTATTAAGAGCCCCTCGATTGGCCTCTATAACTTCACCTACTTTTTTTAACTTATCGCTATAGACCTTTGGCGCAAGCTCTAATACTTTATCTATCACAGCAAATCTATGTTTAATGGCCCTTTTTTCGAGTCTTTCTATCTCTTTTTTATCTACCTTGCCCTCGACCTTGCCAAGTTTCTGTGCCTTAGCTTGGGCATCGAACATGTAGTGCAGTTCTATCATTATGCCTTGCATTTTTTTGGCATGCGGCTCTCTAAAGAGTTGCGCAGAAGCCTCAACCAATGGTGCCGCTATTTGCATAATAGCAGTAAGGTTTTCCGATGTGGCAAGGCCTTGAAAATTCTGGGGTATTTTCCTCTTTAATCCATCAATAAGGTTGTGTGGTAAATTGCCTGGTTCTCTTAAGATCCCTGCAATACCGTTCATTAAGTTTTCATCTCCTAGTATAGCAAATATTGCCTTTCTTGCTTCTGTAGGAGTCGGCATTGTATCTTCTGCGCCACTTGCTATAGGTACTTTTTCGCCTGCTAGCATTGCGAGCATACTTTGTGGAGTCTGATCTGGATGTAGGGCAGGGTCAAAGGCTGTAAATATGGTTGCCAAGTTACCTACATTATCTATCGCCGAAGGTATCAGTGTAGTAAAAGTTGGTAATATTTTTGCCAAAATTTGTGCCTCTTCCACGGTAAAGCCATATTTTTCTTTAAATTTCATGCTCTGGTCTTCGAGAACATTTAGCATTGTGGGTATTGCTTTAAGCATACTGACAATTTGTGCTTGATTCTCATCATCCATCTTACTTAATTCATTTTTTGGCAATATTGTCATAGCTAAATTTAAAAGCTTAGCCCGATGTAGCGCATTAGTAGTAGTTATAGCCTTATTCATCGCGCTGAATTCAGTTAGCATATCTTGTATAACAATTCTAGATGCTTCGTCTTTTAGTAATTCTGCAGCCGCAGCAAGAAGCGGCTCAAGAATTGGTGTAATTAGAGGCCAAGCTTGAATGATAATTTCTTGGAATGACTCAAGAGTTAAGCCAGCTTTTTCGAGTTGTGGCTCTAGCTGTGCTTTAATTTCTGGGTGATTGGTTATAGTTTCAATAAGTTGAGGCTTGGCATTTAAGAGGTTTATAATATTTTTAGCTAAGGCCGGATCTTGAAGAATTGGC
>JANPII010000122.1:0-3203 GCA_031424915.1 Pseudomonadota bacterium | reverse complement strand
TACTCATAGGTTCTGAAGTGGTTCCCTCTAGACGCATATTTAAAGGCTTTATAGTTACCTGCTTGAAGCATGGCTTGTTGTTTTTGAGGTTCGCACCACTCCCACAGCTGTCTCATTATGTCTAAGGAGCCTTCCGCAGCGGCTCCTATAAAGATTTGGTAGCTGTCTACTTGAAGCATGGCTTGTTGTTGTTTAGGCTCACACCACTCCCACAGCTGTCTCATCAACTCTAAATTATGTGCTTTAGCGGCATTTTTGAAGACTATGAAATCGTATACATTAAGCATCTGCTGCCTTTCGTGGGTGAGGCAAAAGTCCCATAGGCGTCTTAGGAGGTCTAAGTGACCTTCCTTAGCAGCATTTTTAAAGGCCATATACCCCCCTGCCTTCAACATGGTCTGTTGCTTTTGAGGATGGCACCACTCTAGGAGCTGTATTATTGCTTCTGAGCGACAGAATCTAGCGGCCATCGTGAAGGCAGCGTAATTTTGTATTTGAATCATTTTTTGTCTTTCTTGTGGTTCGCACCACTCCCATATTTGTTTTAAAGCTTCTAAGGATCCACCTTCAGCAGCATATGCAAAAGCCATGCAAGGAGGGCGTCCCACCTTAAGCATCTTCTGCTGCTCCCAAGGAGGACACCAGTCCCATATCTGTTTTAATATCTCGCAGTGTCCTTTTCCAGCAGCACGGGTAAAAGCTTCATAGTCGTATGTACTAAGCATCTTTTGCCTTTCTTGTGGTTGGCACCACTCCCATAATTGAATTAACACTTCTAAATGTCCGTTTGTAGCAGCCTTCCTAAAGGCTCCGCAGCCACCTGCCATAAGCATTTTTTGCCTTTCTTGTAGTTGGCACCACTCCCATATTTGTTTTAGAACTCCTAATTGCCCACTTTCAGCAGCGCTAGTAAAAGAGCTATAAGGTGTATAACTATAAAATGATGCTTCAAGTGCTTTTTGTTGCTCTTCAGGAGGAAATTGGCTCCATATTCTTTTAACTTCCTCTAAATTGCCGTTGCGAACGGCTGATAAAAAAATCTCATATTCTTTATGTAGGTTGCGCATTTTCACTCCTTAGTATTATGGTTTTGCTCCCTACGCACCGCTCATAAAAATGACAATATACTTTGATATTATTTAATGCAACAGTGTTTTAAATAATAAAAATGAAAGCTTTAATATTTTAAATGGTTCAAGCGAATTAAAGAACAACGATAGCCTCGCTAGTGCTAGAAGTTTAGTACTACACCTTATTCTTCAGCTGCAAGATATGGTAGATAAGTCGGGCTACTGTTTCATAATGTTCTGGTTTGATGAACTGATCCAATTTTACCGTTTCATATAACAGGCGAGCCAAAGGTGGGTTCTCAATAATAGGGATGTTGTGCTGTGCTGCGACCTCCCTAATACGTAGTGCAATATTGTCCATGCCCTTGGCTACTACCTTAGGTGCAGGCATGGTATTTGGATCATATTGTAACGCAATTGCGTAGTGTGTTGGGTTGGTGATAATTACATCAGCTTGGGGCACTGCTGCCATCATGCGCTTTTTAGAACGCTCAGCCCTAATGGCGCTTAATTTTGCTCGTACTTCAGGATTGCCTTCAGTTTGGCGCATTTCCTCCTTCAACTCTACCGGCGTCATCATCAGACTTTTTAGGTAAGTATGCTTTTGGTATAGATAATCCAGGAGGGCAATTGCGGCCATTACTATTACTACTGCAATTAACAGTTTAACCAAGCAATGTAAGCCTAGCTGTAAAACTGCAGACATACTCATGGACTTGATGTTGTATAGCATAGGTAAATCTTGAGCTATAGAGATATAAGTGGCGATGCTTACACAGGCTACTTTAAAACAGCTTTTGATAAACTCTACTACCGAATTGATAGAAAAAATACGCTGTAATCCCGCTATAATTGATATGCGACTTAAATCAAAGCGTAGTGCTTCAGGGGCAAAGATAAACCCGTTTTGCAGAACATTTCCTAATATACTTCCAATCAAAGCTATAGCCAAAGGCACAGCACCAATCAACAATATTTGGCTTATACATCTACGCATAATGGTTAGTATATCTTTTGCATCTGAGGCTGCAATCACATTGATATCGCTGATATACTGGGTAAGTGAGGTATGGCCATATTTTAGAGTTGAGGGCATCAACCAGCTGACAAAAATCGTAAGCAACAATAGTAGAATGAAAGTATTAACTTCGCGGGAAAAAGCCACTTTGCCTTTGCGCAAAGCTTCCTCGATCCGCCGTTGCGTGGGTTCTTCTGTTTTTTGCGACTGTTCCTGTTCTTGATCTTCTGACATTTATGGAACTAGAATTAGGGACACCAGTTGTAATAGTGGTACCCGCGGCCGGACTTGAACCGGCAAGGGAATACTCCCCACGGATTTTAAGTCCGTTATGTCTACCATTCCATCACGCGGGCACTTGGGTACCTGACTTGCACATTATGCCCAAAGTCCAGTAAGATTGCAATCACTATCTGAGAGCAAGATTTACAACCAGAGCATCTGTAATAAGAGTCAAGTGGGTTGGTGATGATTTTTCTTAAGGATGAGCTGTTTCTTAGGAATTATTTTTCAGGGGGCTCATTGCCGCCCCCTACGCGGCTTTGCAGCCGCTACCCTGCTAGAATATTTATGGAATCTAGGTGATATAGTGTGAGTATTATAGTACATAAGAAAAACGGCACAGGCTGGAAAGCCAATGACCGTAAAGATAGATGTGCGGTATTGGTCACCAGCATTTTAGAAATAAGCGCGCCTTAGGCTGCAGCCACGCCTTAAGTATAATTATTTTTTGTTAGGTTTGAAAATAGAATTTGAGAGGGGCCTGGCATAGTCTTAAAAGTAGGGATGCGGCATAATATCAATGCAATATATTTAATATGCTTGCGCATTATTTTGATTATGTTAACGTCAATTATATATGCCGTAATATGGAATTTAACATGCCAAAAAGAACATTACTTATACCTGTTACAGTTAGTGCATTACTGCTGGTATCTATATCTAGTTTAAGCGGATGCAGCTCGATGCAGATAGATAATTTAGAACAAGACAAGCTTTTAAAGGATCCTATTGATAGAGACATTAATTTATCTCGTAAGGAATTTAAAGATACTCTACGGCCACGGCAAGATACACCTCTGAACTATCAAGCGGGTCAGGCCAAAAAATCCTCG
>JANPII010000121.1:0-2823 GCA_031424915.1 Pseudomonadota bacterium | reverse complement strand
GGCCTCTTTGGGTCAGGTAAATTATTATACCAGTGGCGATCCTAGGCTTTTTGCAGCTCAAGTGAGCCTTCTGCTTGCCGCTCCCCCCCCTATAGTACAACAACATAAGTTTTAATTACGTATCTGTTCAGCCTCCACCAGGTGTACCTGGGCTTTTTAGTGTTGGTAACAATGCTGTTGAAGTATAAGCGTTCATAGGTGTGGTCTCTATAAATATGTATTTCATGCCCTGTCATACCTGCTGCTTGACCGCGGTATCTACTCCAAAGCCTCATTTATAGGCTATATAGACCCCGTGGTCCAAGCTATGGTGCGACAGTTGCTGTGCGCTATAATATTATACCAAGTTACGAAAATAACTATATATTTGAAGCGGCGCCTTTTTGGTAATTTTAACCTGCCATTTTCGCGCCAGTATATTGAATACAGGCGTCTCAAAGATATGCCAAAATTCCTCAAAAATTTTCAAGTGTGCACTTATTTCCTAGATTTGGTATTATAAAGATGATTCATCGGACTCAACATTATAGCCTTGCATATGAAGCCTCGCTGCTAAAGTCCATAATACTGAAAGTAAAGAGATATTATAACCAACCTTTTTTCTTAAAGAAATAATATGGTAAGATAGCAGAAATAATAATCACCAACAAAGCCAAGGGGTAGCCCCATTCCCAGGTGATTTCTGGCATATTGCGAAAATTCATACCGTAGATACTAGCAATCAAGGTTGGAGGCATGAGTGCCGCTGCTGCAACCGTGAAGACTTTAATGATCATATTTTGCTCTACCCCAATCATCCCCAAGGTAGCATCCAGCAAAAAGCTATTACGCTGTGATAAGAAGTTAACATATTCACTAAGGGAGTGAACCTCTTGCGCTATAACTCTAAATCGCATTTTATGCTTATGCTGACTGGCCTCACGAGAATGATCTAGCTGGCCAAAGAATATCAATAGTCGGTTGATACTTACTAAGCTTTCTCTATTTTTAGAGAGTAGATTTCCTGTACGTCCAATACGCTTGATTATTTCATCATAGTACTTAGAAGAGTTGATATTACGTGCATCTTCTATATTTGGCTTTTCAAATAAATCCTTCAATAGCTGATCAAGGGCATTACCTGCTTTTTCTAGCACATCTGCAATACTATTGATCATTGCTTCTACTAGACCTTCTAGCACAATCTCAGGGGTCTGGCATAGTTCAGGCAGGCGCATAGCACGGTTAGCAAAGTGAGTAAAGGCGCGCGGTCGATTATATCTTAACGTAACTAGACATTTATTTTCCAATAAAATAAAAGTAATAGCTGTGCTATCCGAATATCCAGAACTTTGATTATATAATGCAGTAACCGTCATATAAGATGCATTACCTTCATGATAAAAAGGGCTCATGACTTCGTGCTTGTCCATCTCTTCACGCGTTGGAGCATCTATTTCCAAGACGCGTTCAACAGCCTTTTCTTCTTTGGTGGTTGGCTCAATTAAATCAAGCCACATTGTCCCTTTAGGCAGGGCGTCTTCTGGCTTAAGCTCCACCCGTTCTAATTGTCCTTTTGAGATAAAATACGCTACTATCATTTTTTGGTACTCTCTTGACAGCTTAGTAATTTAATGAAAAGCTAAAATTTAGCAGAACGTTAATGCATCTTAATACTTCACAGCTGTGGATGCTTATGTGGGTGATGCTAACAAACTTGCTGGATTATAGAAACATTTTTTATGCAATGCAATCATCTTGTACAATCTATTTAAATTAGGAATAGGCCATGTTATCTCTTGTTGGTATATTATTAATCTTAGGTATGGTTTTTGGAGGTTTTATAGCTGCCGGTGGCAAAATTTCTGTAGTATTACATGCACTACCTCATGAGATGATTATAATAGGAGGCGCGACTCTCGGTTCGTTCATGATCGCTAATAAAACCAAGGTAATCAAAAGCTGCGGGAAAGATCTACGTCGGTGCTTCAAAGGTGAGAAGTGGCTCAAGGATGATTATAAGAATCTATTATGCCTGCTATTCATACTAACTAAGACCATGAAAACAAAAGGCTTGCTAGCTCTTGAGGCACAGCTTGAAAACCCTAATGAAAGCACGATATTTACTACTTTTCCGCGTATCCTTCACGATCATATGGCCATTAGCTTTATTTGCGACACCTTGAGGATGATGACCATGAGCCTGGAGGATCCATATCAGGTAGAAGAGGCAATGCAAAGACAATTAGATAAGCATCATCATGAAGCCCTAGCGCCTGCACAAGCTTTGCAAGTGGTCGCCGATTCATTACCAGCAATTGGTATCGTAGCTGCAGTATTGGGGGTAATCAAGACCATGTCCAGTATAGATCAACCCCCAGAGATATTAGGTCATATGATTGGTGGCGCTCTGGTAGGAACCTTCTTGGGTGTATTTTTAGCTTATGGTTTCGTAGGTCCTATGGCTTCCAAGATCAAGGATTCGTATGAACAAGATGCACATTTTTATTATATTATACGCGATGTATTAGTCTCTCACCTTAAGGGTAATGCCCCCCAGATTTCAATAGAAATTGGTCGAGGCAATATTCCTACTGTTTACCAGCCTAGCTTTATGGAGCTAGAGGTGGTGCTGAATCAGTTAACTATGCCGGGCTGAAAAACCAGGATAATGGTTAGATGTCTTTCAGCTGTCATACCTGCTGCTCCGACCACTATACCCACTTCAAAGCCTCATTTACAGCTTATATGGGCCACGTGTTCAAGCCACGGGGAGACAGGTTATATGCTCTATAATATCACTCTATAATTTTATTAATACTAGGCCATAGGTGATAAAAATGA
>JANPII010000120.1:0-4932 GCA_031424915.1 Pseudomonadota bacterium | reverse complement strand
AATAGCCCCCAAGCTGGAGGAGGTTTATAATAACAAGAAAGTGTTGCCGGAGCTTATATTCGAAAAAGTGGCAGAAAAGCTACAAACTCCCTATGGAGATATGCTCACCTGTTGGGGTGGAAGATTAATTTGGCGCCTAGTGGCCAAAGCAGGCGTCTTTGATCTGCAGGGATTAAAGAGTGGATATCGTGGAATGAGTAAGAACAATGATCTAATCTTTTCCTTGGGTTTTACAACTCTTACACAACATAACAACTTTATTGCTTATTATAAACAGCACTACCCTTTATTTATTACTTATTATAGCGATTATGATCCGTCCGATATTGTTAAGGGGACAAACATAACTATGTATAGCACTACTTATATCCACGTTGATAGCAAGGTGCTTATTGACGTTGTTGCCCCAACACTAACGCCTGATCTGGATAAGCTTACTTTTGATAAGGGTAGCACTTGCCTGGTGATGTAGGAAGGCTATATCATAGTTAAATACCGCGGCCTTGACCGCGGTATTTAACTTAAAACGTATTCAGTAATGTAATTACTACTTTATACTTGATGTTGTTCTACTTCTGGAGCATTTGCTTTCTCCACATCTTTTTGAAGTCCCTTAAGTATTACTCCAGCCTCTGCTCCTGTTATTTCATTAGCAGCCGCTTTACCACCTACAGAAAATAGTCCTACCACTACTGCAACTAAGCCTAAAGTAGAGGCAAGGACAATACCTGCAAGCAGTGCAGGGTTGGTAGTAGCTAAAGTTTCAAAAGCAGTAACTACACCTGAGACAGATAAAGTAGCAACATTCATCTCAGTGGCAAGCACTACACCGCCGATTATAGCAGGGGCAACAGCCGCAGCAGCGATTGCGCTTCCTAATACAAGTGATACTTTATCTGAGGTCCGCGAAAGACTGAAAGGCCTAGTGTGCTTGCCCATGTCCTTCTCTTCCGCATAGTTATTCAGAAGCTCATCAAATGCTAGCTCAGCTTTGAGTGTAGCTTCTAATTGTGTTTTGAAGTTTTGTTGTTCTGGAGTTTTGAACTCTCCATGTTTTAGATAGTGCGCTACCTTGGCTTGGTCATGCTCACGGCCTGCTTGGGCGCATGCATAGGCCCAGTTTGAGACCGCATTACGTTGCTCTGGTGATATATTTTCCTCACTTTTCAGTGCTGCCTCGATGGCCTGAAAATCTGCACCATCCTTTAGAGCGTCTTGCAATAATTGATGCGGCTCTTCTCCCTCAGGAACCTTAAACCCTTTTAACACTTCTGTAGCTTTTTCAAGCTTTGCCTCGTAAGCTGGCATCAAAGTTTTTATCTCAGGGGAACCTGCTTTAAGTACTAGTTCTTCCTGCTTTGGCAGCATTTCTAAAGCCATGCTCTTGTCAGCAAATGCACCAATTGTTGTTTTTACTACCTTTTTCTGGTCTTTGGTTAGAACTGTGCCATCTAGCTGCTTCATCTCAACAGCCACTTTTTTTAACACTTTCACCAATCCATCCCTACGATCGGATTTGGAAGGAGTAGAATATTCATTCACTTTATCATCAGCATCATCAATAATTGCTTTTAATACGTCCCTAGGTTTTGGTGGTTTCGGCGCTTTTGGTTTCACTTCTTTTTCTGGCTTTGTATCTTCTTGTACTTCTGTTTGTAGTGTATCTTCTTGTACTTCTGTTTGTAAATTTTTATCTTTGCTCATTTTAACCTCCTAGTTAAAAATGGTATTAAGTGGTCCATGGTTTGATTAAAACATAAATTAGTTACTAAAAGGTTACATAGGGAGTTATTAATCTGAATTGTGTTTGAGAGAGTAGGGAATGCTTGGAAAGGTGGCCTGTCCATAATTACTTGTGGATGGCCACGCCTCTTAACAGAGGCTCGCCATGACGGGCCCTGAAAACCCCTAAAAATCCTCATTGCAAGCCCTAGTAGTGGGCGCGGCAATCCATAATTTTTCCTGGATCACCACGCACCTTCAGTGCTCGCAACGACGATTTTCTGCACTCTACACCACTATCCTAATCAAAAACTCGAGTTATAAATACTCACACTATACCACCTAGATTCCATAAATATTCTAGCCAGGTAGCGGCTGCAAACCCCCGTAGGGGGCGGCAATGAGGCCTATGAAAATAATTCCTAAAAAACAGCTCACCCTTAAGAAAAATCACCACCAACCCACTTGACTCTTATTATACCAAGTTTAGGAAATAATACCAAGTCTAGGAAATAAGTGCACACTTGAAGCAAAAATTTTTGAGGAATTTTGATATATCATTTGAGCTGCCTGTATTGAACATACTGGCGCGAAAATGGTATGTTAAAATTACCAAAAAGGCGCAGCTTCAAGTGTATAGTTATTTCCTAGAATTGGTATAACTATGCATTTGAAGCAATAAAATCATTATAATCTTCTTCAATGCTTGTGATCGCACCTAGTATATTAGGATTAGTTCATGATTATGACAAATCCATAGGCTCATCATCAGCGATACGTAGTGGTTCGCTATTAATAGATACATCTGCCGCTTCTTCAAAGCTAGACGCTTGAGGCGCGCTATATTCAGAAGCAACACTTGACGAAGCAGGTTGTATCGGTGTGGCTCCACCCGACAACAACAATCCTATAGCGTCGCTATCATTCAGATCAGTAGCAATTTTTAGTGCATTCTTGCCATCTAATCCTATAACATCCACTGCAGCACCATGCACTATAAGATGAGATATAGCGCGATATTTACGATTTTGCGTGGCATACATTAAAGGAGTATAGCCATGGCTTACACTTCTGGCATTAATATCGGCCCCTTTATTTAATAGAGCCTGGATCGCGCCTATATCATCTGCAACTGCTGCTACAAACAAATATTGGGAATATTCTTGCTCCAAGCGTGCTATAGGCAGGTGCGTGTTATTAGGCCCATATTGCCGTTTATAAAGCTGTGCAGAGGAGTTTATCTGATAGTCATAGGGCGCACGGTGCACTATAGAAGGAAGCACCGCCTCCTCTCGTTGCTTTTCTTTTAGGCGCACCTGCTCTTCCTCTTCTTTCTTACGCTGTTCTTCTGCTTTCTTGGCTTTTTCTGCTTCTTCTTTCTCAGCCTGCAAAGATTGTGTGGCTTGAGCAGCGGCTTTACCGCTAATATTGATATTTTTTTCTTTCAGTAAGCGCAGTATCTCAGGAGGCAAGCTAGTATCCCCTATATCCACTGAGTTCTGGCTAGAGTTCGAATTTTTTGGTGTCTCAGGAGCTGTGAGCTGTTTATCTGTAGCGCTATTTTCAGGTGAAGTAGCAGCTTTTGTCTCAGTATTTTGAGACGAAGGCAAAGAGGTATCTACCGTAGATGCCAAAGGAAGATCTCCTACCTGTGGTGTAGGATTGGCTACCACACTAGGAGGCGCAGGTGGTGGTGGCTCTGATAAGGAGGGCAGAGAAATATCAGGCCCAGGCTGCGACGCCTGCTCGGCGTAAGCAGTATTGTAAGAAAGCGCTAAAGCAGCAGTAATAAGGTGTGTGTATTTCATGCGTCATCATGTTGGATGAGTTTTCTAATTTCTTTTTCTACTACAGATTGTACTAGTTGTGGAAGATTTTTATTTAGCCAATTACTTAATTGTGGTCGTAACAGCTCTGTCACCAACTCTGTAATAGTAGTACCATTTGGCATTGACTCTACAGTCTGGTGCTTAGTAGGGTGGGCCGCCTGCATTAATTGACGCAAGGAATGCTGTGTCTGCTGAGCAGTATCCACTTCTAGCAATGCCTCCATATCAAAGGTGTAGTCGGGTTCCTTGGCAGCTACCTTTTTTTTATGTGCTTCAGGAATTTTATTCAAAGCGTCTTCATGTTTCTCATTCTTACCTGAGTGCAACGCCTTGTGTAGCTCCGCCCTTTGGTTGCGTAAAGATGTAAGCCCAGGGTGCTCCATAGCTGCTCGTTTCTCCCCCCCTATATGTTCTTTATCCTCTACTTCTTCAGTTAAGTCTAATATATCCATATCTGGAGGAGGCTGCTCCATTACGTAGCGCACCTCGGCTATTGCTTTTTCTATATCTTCTTGCGTCAACTCGTCCGGAGCACCGCGTTTGTTGGTCATATGCCTTACCCAGCCAACATAGTTATCTTAAGTTCTTTGTTGAGAACCACATTACCAATGTGTATCAGCTTGTTATCCACAAGTCTATATCTTATTTATAGGCATTTAAATTAGCAGTACAGAGTATACCTACTTACCCCATGCTTGGTCTTATCCCAATGATAGGGCGCCCGAGTGAGTTGATATAAGGCAATAATTGCAGCCATAGCATGAAGTATAAAATAAAATGGATAGGTCCACCATAGCCTGGTTTGTACGTAAGGGGCATGACATTGTACATACCAAGCTTGCAACAGTATTAAAAATATATGCAAGTATAGAGAAAGCAAACCCAATACATAACATAATTGACCAATTTGTGATCCTCCACATAGTGCCACAAGCCACAGTGAAATGGCCACAGGAGCAGATAGCACCGCCGCACTGGAGACGCCCAGCAGATAATGAAAAGCAAACCTTTGCCATATTGTATCTTGCCAAGATCTTTTATGCGTCCTCAGTTGAGTTGGCAATTTCTTAGTATGTACCATATAGGTCAGCGCATGTCCTTTGATCCAACGTGCACGTTGCTTAAGCCAAGCTACTATACTCAATGGCGCCTCCTCCATAGTATAGGAATCAGCCACAATAATACGATAGCCTAACCTGGATAAATACATCCCTAAATCTGCATCTTCTGTGACGTTATAAGAATCCCACCCTCCAAATTGTCGCAGCTGGTAGGTACGAAAATGGTTGCTAGATCCCCCTAAAAGCACAGGCATGTTACGCGCTGCAATCCAGGGTAGAACATAATGAAAGAGCAAAGAGTATTCAATAGCAAACATCTT
>JANPII010000119.1:0-12837 GCA_031424915.1 Pseudomonadota bacterium | reverse complement strand
CGTTGTAGGCTTAACTCTGCCAGTTCTATTTGAAAAAGAGGGTAAGCGTGCAAACCAAATAGTTGGTAAGTCACCTTATCTGCAGTCGGTAGTAGTATATGGTAATAAAGACTTGATAGGGACCACACGAGATGTCAGAATTATTGAGGCACATCAAAATAGCTTGCAAGGAGAATTAGAGAATGAAAGAAGAAGCACTGCTGCATAGCTTCAGCTGGGACGAATATTTTATGACCATGGCATACTTGGTATCTATGAAAAGCAAAGATCCTAGCACCAGAGTGGGAGCGGTAATTGTTGGACCAGATCGCGAGGTTCGTGCCACAGGATATAATGGCTTGCCCCGTATGGTGGAAGATAAAGCCAGCCGCTATAATAATCGCGACTATAAGCTACTTGCTATTAATCATGCAGAAGAAAATGCAATATTAAACTGTGCTTTAAATGGCATTGCGGCGCGTGGGTGTGTTTTATACAGCCCATGGATGCCATGCTCAAGCTGTACTAAGCTGATTATTCAGTCTGGAATTAAAGAAGTAGTTTATGATAGCAATTTCCCAGGCAATCATGAAGATAAACAGCATGATTGGTCGTTCAGTATAAATGTGACTGCAGAGCTATTGGCTGAATCTGGTATAGTAATGCGAGCTTTTAGTGGAGGCACCATTAAAATCGAAGGGCTGTATCATGGAAGTCGCTTTGAGTTGCCTAAAGCGGTGAGTATGGACATTATAGCTCAGAATCAAACAGCTGCAAATGAGTAGGAGAAAGATATGAATAAGATAGTACAAGTTGGTTCTGTTAAGATAGCAAACAATGCGCCATTAGCTCTTATTGCGGGTCCTTGCCAGATTGAGTCACGTGATATGGCCTTATCAGTAGCAAAGGAGCTCATGCAGCTTACTGAAGCTTTAGGTATAGGGTTTATCTATAAAAGTTCATTTGATAAAGCCAATCGCACCTCTGTTAGTGGAAAAAGAGGTATCGGCTTTGAACCTGCGATGCGTATTTTCGAAGAAATAAAAAAAGAGATAGGGTGTCCTATACTTACTGATGTACATACCGAAGAACAATGCGCAATTGTGGCTGAAGTGGTGGATGTATTGCAAATCCCAGCCTTTTTGTGCCGCCAGACAGATATGTTAATTGCAGCAGGGCGTACTGGTAAGGTAGTGAATGTGAAAAAGGGGCAGTTTTTGGCGCCGTGGGATATGGCTAACGTAGCTGAAAAGATTGCTCATACTGGTAATACTAATATTATGCTGACTGAACGGGGAGTTACCTTCGGCTATAACCGGCTAGTTAACGATATGCGGGCACTGCCAATTATGGCTCAAACTGGTTATCCTGTTGTGTTTGACGTGACTCATTCTGTTCAGGAGCCAAGTGGTCTGGGCGGATATAGTGGTGGGCAGAGGCAATACGTCAAGGTTATTGCCAGAGCTGCAGTGGCGGTGGGCGTTGCTGCCGTCTTTATTGAAACTCACCCTGATCCAGATAATGCATTCAGCGATGGCCCTTGCATGATCCACCTTCATCGTATGGAAGAGGTATTACGTGAACTTCAGGCCATAGATCAAATCGCTAAGAGCCATTCAGCTGTGTATTAAAAGTCTTACTGCTTAGTTCTTTAAACGCCAACTCTTATAATACAAGTACGAATTTTGGATTAGGTGCAGAAAGTCGTCGTCACGAGGCCACTTGAAGTGGCCGTGGTGATCCAGAAAGTACCATTTTCTGGATTGCCGCGCCATCTAAAGATGGCTCGCAATGACCCTATAACTGGCACTTTCAAGCCATTATCTTATCTAGTCCAGAACTGGGGTTATAAATACTCACACTATACCACCTAGATTCCATAAATATCCTAGTAGGGTAGCGGCTGCAAAGCCGCGTAGGGGGCGGCAATGAGCTCCCTGAAAAACAATTCCTAAAAAACAACATAGTTGATGACGCTATAATTGCCATTTTTAAGCCATCACATACCTCATCTAATTCGAAACTGAGGTTATTAAATTTATATTGTAATATTGCGAAATATATTACAAAATTAATAATAGAGTATAAGAATTTTGGGGCGGGGAGAAACATGAAGATATTTACTAAATTCTTTCGAAGAAAGCAATCTATGTATGCCAGTTTAGACTTGCCAATTTTAGAGCAACTAAAAGATGCCAGCCTAATGCAATTAGTAAATCTTACCGCTAAACTTGAGTGTAGCCTCGATGGCTTGACTCGGCATGAGGTAGCATTACGAAAAGAGCGCTTTGGTAGCAATGTAGCAATGACAGAAAAGCCTCCTACTTGGTATCAACAATTGTTTTATTGTCTGGTGAACCCATTTAATTTGGTGCTCTTCTTCTTAGCCCTGGTCTCATGGGCTACTGATGATATAGAAAGTGCGATATTAATGTGTGCTATGGTAACTATCAGTATAGCTATACGCTTTTTTCAGGAATATCGGTCTGGGCGTGAAGCTGAAAAGCTCAAATCCCTGGTACAGACTACTGCCACCGTTAGGAGAATGGGTGATAATGATGTATCTGATTTCAGCGAAATATCGATGCATAATTTAGTACCAGGCGATATTATCCGCATCTCGGCAGGGGATATGATTCCTGCTGATCTTAGGCTGGTTTCTGCGCGTGACCTATTTGTTAACCAGTCTATGCTAACTGGAGAAGGGTTGCCTGTGGAAAAAAATGAGTTGAGCCGCGGGGAAGAACATGGGGCGTTAGAGCAGCCCAACCTCTGCTTCATGGGCAGCAACGTTGTAAGTGGTGCTGGCCTGGGGCTAGTAGTGGGGACGGGAGGGAAGACTTATTTAGGATCCCTTGCTCGCTCGATCAGTAGCCCACCACCAGAAACTGGCTTCGAACGTGGTGTGAACAGTACTAGTTGGTTGCTGATCCGCTTCATATTTGTCATGGCCCCACTTGTATTCCTGATCAATGGCCTAGCCAAAGGGGGATGGATAGAAGCTATGATGTTTGCAATTGCAGTAGCGGTGGGCCTTACTCCTGAAATGCTTCCTATGATTATTACAGCTAATCTTGCCAAAGGCGCAATTAATATGGCCAAGCGCAAGGTTGTGGTAAAGCACTTGAGCGCTATCCATAATTTTGGCTCAATGGACATACTGTGTACTGATAAGACCGGCACCTTAACTATGGATAAGATCATTCTACAGCATCATCTTAATATAGAAGGGCAGGAAGATGCTTGTGTACTTCAGTATGCCTATCTTAATAGTGTTAATCAGACAGGCTTAAAGAACCTTATGGATTTAGCTGTGCTAGAAGAAGCCCAGCAGCATCCCCCACACAAGGGTTTCTTTAAAGAGATAGCTAAGTTCAGCAAGATAGATGAAATACCATTTGATTTTATGCGTCGTAGAATGTCGGTAGTAGTAGAAAATGAAAAAGGCCAACATATATTAATCTGCAAAGGTGCTGTAGAGGAATTACTAGATATATGTACCCATGCTGAAGTAGGGGGGAAAGTTGTCAAGCTATCAAGCAGCATAGCCAACAAGCTTCATGAGATGACTAATGCTTTGAATGAGGATGGCTTCCGTGTGTTGATCTTGGCGCAACGTAATCTACCTAAGGCTCAGCAGGCTTATACTAAAGATGATGAAAAAGGGTTGGTCCTCAAAGGGTTGCTTGCTTTCCTTGACCCCCCTAAGGAATCCGCGTGCCGTGCTATTCCTGCGTTAATGGCGCATGATATTCAGATTAAGATTATTACTGGCGATAACCCAGTTGTAACACGACATATTTGTACTCAGGTGGGGCTGCCTGCTGAGCCAATATTACTAGGTGCGCAGATAGAGAAAATGTCTGAGCAAGAGCTACAGAGCATGGTCAATGAAACCGTAGTGTTTGCTAAGGTTTCGCCCTTGCAGAAAGCGCAAATAATTCGCGCTCTTAAAGCAAATGGCCATAGCGTGGGCTTTCTAGGAGATGGAGTTAATGATGCCCCAGCACTACATGAAGCAGATGTAGGCATCTCGGTAGATACTGGTGCTGATATTGCCAAGGAATCTGCTGATATAATACTGCTAGAGAAGAGTTTGATGGTATTAGAAGAGGGGATTATTGAAGGGCGTATTACTTTCATTAATATCATTAAATACATAAAGATGGCCTTAAGCTCAAATTTTGGCAATGTGTTTAGCATAGTTGGAGCTAGCCTAATATTACCTTTTTTGCCTATGCTTCCTGGCCAGCTTTTAGTACAAAACTTATTATATGATATGTCACAAACCGCTATACCTTTGGATAGGGTAGACAAAGAAATGATGAAAAAACCTAAAGAGTGGTCTAGTTGGGATATGACGCGTTTTATGCTGTTCTTTGGTCCTATTAGCTCAATTTTTGACTATATAACCTTCGCTTTGTTATGGTATTATTTTGATGCAAGTAGTGTTGCTACTCAAAGTCTATTCCATACAGGTTGGTTTATTGAAGGATTAGTAACTCAAACTCTTATCATCCACATTATCCGTACGCAAAAAATCCCCTTCATCGAAAGTACGGCTTCTCCGTGGCTGATTGCGGCCACCAGTATAGTTATTATAATAGGATTATGGCTGCCATTCTCCTTATTTGCGGGCTATATGAAAATGGTGCCACTACCTCCCTCTTATTTTGTTTTTTTGGTAGCCGTAGTTATTGGCTACTTGGGATTAACCAGCTTGTTAAAACGTTGGTACATAAAACGGTTTGGCGTTTGGCTGTGATTATAATGCGTATAAAAATATCACCACATCCGTGATAGCAGGTTCACCTTTTCTACCAAATAGTGCTTAGTGTTGCCTGCTAGATGTAACACAATGACTGCAAGCAGAATGTACCAGCCATTGACATGTATAGTGTGTGCAAGTGTAGCAAGCCCCGGGTCTGCTTGTAGCAAAGATGGAACGGGCCAGCCAAATACGCTAACTTGCCTGCCGCTTGCAACCGACATGACATAGCCAGCTATTGGCACAATCAACATGCCTACATATAGCAGTAGCACAGTACTATTATGTAGCTTGGTGTCACGTGCATTAATTTGTATGGGTAAGGCTGGCACTACGTTACTCATGCGTAATATAAGTCGCAGAAGTACCAGAGCAAGCGCAATTATCCCAAAGGACTTATGCATTGCATATATATCAAATTTACCGGGATAATCATTAGGTAAACTAGTCATATATAATCCCACTGCTAGTAACGTCAAAATCAACACTGTCATTACCCAATGCATAATCCGCATTCCTAAAGTATATTTTTCCATGACTCCTACCTCTATTGATGATTGTATTAGATATGCTACATAACTCAAAAGATATTAGCAAGCGGTTGTACTTATTAGTTGGCAAGCAGCTCAAGCTATGTAAGTATATTGACATTTCAATAGTTAAGATTTAAACGACGGGATAGTAAGAAGGAAAATATTTTAGATATTTAGGGAATAGAAGGATATGAAGCAGATTTCAGTACCAACTTTGCAGCATATAGTATCTACAAGCCTCATGTTACGGGCCTGTACCGATCCGAATTTCAAGGCAGAGTTATGTCTATTAAAAGCTACGCAAAAGCAGGATTTGTTGGCCTCGCTATTAGATCAAGTAGAATGTTACGAAGTATGGAAAACCCTAGCAGTCGAGAGATTAAAGGAAATGACGCCTGCTTTATATAAGATATTATCCACCAATATTGAGAAGTTGCCTTTGCTTGAATTATCGCACTTGATGGGTATGTCCTCTTTGCCATCAGTATTACAAATTATTCAAAGGGTAAAAGAAAGTACAGATTCTGATATGGATAAAATACGCCCCTTGCTTTCTAACCAGATCAGCAATGGCTTATATGATAAGGGAGATATTGTGGCGCGGGTCGTTGCTATGCATTATGCATTCTCCCGCAGAATGTTAATGAGCAAAACAAGTTATTATTCAATTGATTTTAACAATGAAGTTTGGCGCCACTGTGTGGTTGATATGATTATCACCAATTGTAGCCAAGAATTTAACTCTTTGCTTCCGACTTTGTCTATAAAGCAAGAGACGGTTGCAAATCAGTTAGGTTAAGCGTTACTTTAATTCTATGCTTATCTGTTTCAATGCGGCTTTTTGCGTTGTGTTTGTAGTTATCATGCAGTTCAATGCATACTCCCCCTACGAGATCTGCTACTCCTATGCACTTTTTAGAGGTTATGGCGTGCACAGCGCCGGTATAATATATTACAATAGGGTCTTTGATATTATGCTGTATCAAGTAGTTCTTACAATTTTGAATCATAGCATAGTTGCCCACAATCAAACGCTCCTTAGTGGGTCCCCAACCTTGAGAGCTTTCTACGTCTCCCGCTATCATTGTAATACCCGCACTACAGAGGGTATTTAACATCTCAAACTTCTCTTCTGCAAATTTTTGCATCGCCTCTGGAAGCGAGCTTTTAGGGATATGAGGAGTTATATTACGCAGGTATGTCGAATAATGCTGATTTTTGGTGCAAGCGTCCATTTCATCTTGTGCCACTTCCTTTACAAAATCTTCTATAACCACTACTGCTTCAAGCTGCTTCAAAAAAGCAGTATTTTCCATCATAAATTTCAAAGGGGAATAGTAACCATGTGAGCCTTCTGCCACTACTATGCTTTTATATCCCAAGCTTACAAATTGTGATAATAAAGAAGTATAATTTGCTGGGTTGAGATCTAGTAAACTAACTAAAGGGAGAAGTCTCTCGGAAGTTACAGAGGCTTGCTGGCAAAAATCTTTTGCTTCTTCCAGGAAGGCCTCGGCAGCTTGCTTTATAGCTAACTTGGTTTGGGGTGTAGGAGCAGCATCAAACATTATTTGATCTGCCAGGAGATTGCCCACCAGAAGATTTATTTCCTTTTTTTCTCTAATTTTAAGCTTAAGCTTAGTAAAAAAGCTGGGAGTCACTTCTAATACAATAGTTGAATTTTCATGGCTGCAGGTGACATGTTTGCTCAAATCTATTTCTAGCAAATTACTGATCTCTTCTAGATGTATATTGAAATTGTGTAAATCGTCGGTTTGTAAATTTTGAATCACATATTGGTGCATAATCTTATTTTTATAAATTAAAAACATGAAAGTGCATTATAGTTATAATAATGGTCATGTCAAGCAATCTTGGCTATTTATTTTATGTAAAACATATATTTTGGTAAATAAGAGCGATTTTTGCCTTTAAAATAGCCAGTTAAAGGACCATGAGTCCAGGTTCTTAAGAGAATGTTTCAGGAAAGGTTGATGCTTTTCTTGTTCTTGCTTAAAGTCCCATTATGCTGTATGATGCATGCAACCATTAGCAAGGGTGTATAATACCAAGTCTAGGAAATAACTATACACTTGAAGCTGCGCCTTTTTGGTAATTTTAACATACCATTTTCGCGCCAGTATATTGAATACAGGCGTCTCAAATGATATATAAAAATTCCTCAAAAATTCTTGCTTCAAGTGTGCACTTATTTCCTAGACTTGGTATAACAATATGCCCATAAACACCTATTCAGAACAGAGAATATTAAACAATGACAGCACATATTAGAAATCTAGCCATTATCGCGCACGTTGATCATGGAAAAACTACTTTAATTGATAACATGCTAAAGCAAAGCGGTGTGTTTCGGGATAATCAAGCAGTAGCGGAAAGGCTAATGGATTCCAGCGACCTAGAAAAGGAAAGGGGAATAACTATTTTAGCTAAATGCACCTCTATAAATTATGAAGATCTAAAGTTTAATATTGTCGATACACCAGGACATGCGGATTTTGGGGGTGAAGTAGAACGTGTCCTTTCTATGGTAGATGGAGTAGTGCTGCTGGTGGATGCAGCGGAAGGGCCAATGCCACAAACAAAATTTGTGCTGGGTAAAGCATTGCGTCTTGGCCTTAAACCACTGGTTATAGTGAACAAGGTTGATCGCTCGGATAGTAGAGTTGAGGAAGTGCTCAACGAGATTTATGAGCTATTTTTTGCGCTTGAAGCTACTGAAGAGCAGATTGAGTTTCCAGTATTATATGCTTCTGGTCGTGCTGGGTGGGCAAGCCTACAGCTAGAAGGGCCGCGCGACAATCTAAAGCCGCTATTTGAGCTTATTAAAACATATGTCCCTGCGCCAAAAGTCGATGAAGAAGCTCCTTTTTCCATGCTAGCTACAATACTAAATGCTGATCCCTATGTTGGGCGCATCTTAATAGGTAAGATATACTCTGGTACAGTAAAGGTGAATCAGACAGTGAAAGCTATTAATTTGCGTGGTGAGGTTGTAGAGCAGTGTAAGTTGACAAAGCTATTTGGCTTTCATGGAATTGAGCGTATTCCAATCGAAAACGCAGGCGCTGGCGATATTATTGCAATAGCTGGAATAGATAAAACCTCAGTGGCTGACACTATTTGCGAACTTACAGTGGACGTTCCCATACAATCTACACCTGTTGACCCACCAACAATGGCGCTAACTATAAGTGTTAATGATTCCCCACTTGCAGGCCAAGAGGGAACTAAAGTAACATCTCGCGTGATCCTTGACCGCTTGGAAAAAGAAGCGGAGACAAATGTCGCTATTACTTTAAAAATAACGGAAAGTGGAGACAGTTTTGAGGTAGGGGGACGAGGAGAATTGCAGCTTGGCGTGCTAATTGAAACTATGCGTCGTGAAGGTTTTGAACTATCGGTTTCTAAGCCACGCGTAGTGATGAAACGTGACGAAAATAATCAAGTATTAGAACCAATCGAGGAAGTGGTTGTAGACGTCGATGATGAGTTTAGTGGTGTAGTGGTAGAAAAGCTATCAGCACGCAAAGGAACGATGATTGATATGCGCCCTTCCGGCAGTGGTAAAACCAGGTTAATCTATTATATTCCTTCACGTAGCCTGATAGGTTACCAAAGTGAATTCCGTAATGACACGCGAGGTACTGGGGTTTTAAGCCGCTTATTCCATGAATATGCGCCCTTCAGAGGGACTATACAAGAACGGCAAAATGGTGCGTTGATTGCTAACTGTAGTGGGGATACCAGTGCTTATGCTCTGTGGAACTTGGAAGAGCGGGGTACGTTATTTGTAACACCCAGGGTTAAAGTATACGAGGGGATGATAATTGGTGAGCACAACCGTGGTAATGACTTGGAAGTAAACCCAGTGCGTGGCAAACAGCTTACTAATATACGAGCTGCTGGTAGTGATGAAAACATAAGGTTAACTCCGCCTAAGCCTCTTATTTTAGAGGAGATCATCTCCTATATTAAGGATGACGAGCTAGTTGAGGTGACGCCAAAAAATATAAGGTTGCGTAAGAAAATCCTACTGCCTCACGAGCGTAAAAAGGCAGGCAGAGGCTAGGGGCTTTATCTACTATTTGTCTTTTATGTGTGTTGCAGCTATAGAAATAGACATTGCTATGTATAAAAAAATTCTGTTTGTATTAATGTTGTGGTCATATATGATCTCAATGAGCTGTTTTGCTGCAGTTGATACTGAGGTGCAAGACCGTCAGAGTAGAGAGAGTAATATGAGCATTGATTATAAAAAACAAACTGATGCATTTTGGAAAAACCATCTAACACAGCAAGTTTATAATATTTGTCGTGCTAGGGGAACGGAGCGAGCTGGTTCCGGTACCTACGACAAGTTTTATGAAAAAGGTACATATTACTGTGCTTGTTGTGGGGGTGACCATGCGCTTTTTAGTTCTGCGACTAAATTTGATTCAGGTACAGGGTGGCCTAGCTTTTGGGCGCCTATAAATGCACAGAGCGTGGAATTACACAATGAAGATAGAATTGTAAGCCGTTGGTTAGGGGCTAAAACAGAAGTACGTTGCGCGCGGTGTGGCTCGCATCTAGGTCATGTATTTGACGATGGCCCAGCTGAGCATACAGGAAAGCGGTACTGCATGAACTCCCTTGCACTTGCTTTTGTACATGAAGGTGATACACCAAAAGAACGTTTGCTGCAAAATAATTAGGTAGATGGATGAAGCGTATAGTATTTTTATTTTTGGTTGTCATGATGATTTTTTCACAGAATATAGCCTCCGCTGCACAGGATAAGCCAGCTCCTTCAGTGAATAAGCCACAAGAGGCTATATTTGCTATGGGCTGTTTTTGGTGTGGTGCTTCAGAGTTTACAAATCATGAGACCAATGAAAAGCTGCCAGGCATTCTTAGAGTAAGAGTGGGTTATACTGGAGGGTCTTTTGCAAATCCCACATATGAAAATCATCCTGGCCACAAGGAGGCAGTTAAGGTAGTGTTTGACCCGAAGGTAATTTCGTATGCAACTCTTTTAGATATTTTTTGGCATAACGTTGATCCATTTGACGCTAAAGGGCAGTTTTGTGATAAGGGTGCCCCCTATACTGCAGGCATTTTTTACCAAGGTGATGATCAACTATCTAAAGCCACTAAATCGAAAGAGGAGATTGAAAAATATTTAGGCCAAGCTGTTGTAACGGAAATTAAGCCAGCTTCTATATTTTATGATGCTGAGGAGTACCACCAAAATTATAAAATCAAGAATCCAGTGCGATACCAATATTACCGATGGAATTGCGGACGTGATACGCGTTTAGAGGAAATATGGCGCTCTGAGAGGTATGATGTTAGTACCAGCCAGTAAACCTCTACTCAAATCTGATTTTTGTATTATAGGCGCAGGCTCTGGGGGGCTATCTTTTGCTGCAGGGGCAGCTCAAATGGGTACTTCTGTTATATTGCTAGAACGTAGCAAAATGGGAGGGGACTGTCTTAATTATGGTTGTGTGCCTTCTAAGGCCTTGTTGGCTGCCGCTAGGTTCGGGCACGAGTTGAAAAGGGGATCAGCTATGGGTTGGACGGTTGGAAAACCAAAAGTGGATTTTAAAAAGGTATATGACCACGTGCATTCGGTCATCTCCTCTATTGCTCCAAAGGATTCTGTTGAAAGATTCGAAGCTCTTGGTGTAAAAGTTGTCCTGGAAGAAGGTAGCTTTATAGACGAGTATAAAATAGAGACAAAAAGCTATATAATTCAGGCAAAACGCTTTATAATTGCAACAGGAAGCAGCCCCTTTCTTCCTCCTTTGGAAGGGTTATCTAACTATTATACTAATGAAACGATTTTTGAGCTCCAGGAAGTACCAAAACATTTGGTGGTTATTGGTGGTGGCCCTATTGGTATTGAGATGGCCCAGGCTTTCCATCGCTTAGGAAGCCGTGTTACTATTCTAGAAGCGTTTGCTGCACTGCCTAAAGACGATCCTGATATGACAGCAAAACTAAAGACCATTTTGATCCATGAAGGTATCGAGCTTAAAGAGCATATCAAAATCTTATCTATTAAACAAAATGGACAAGCAATTAAATTTTCATGTATAAGCGGTGATGGGCCACTGAAGCTTACGGCTTCACATGTTCTAGTAGCCACAGGCCGTAGACCAAATATACAAAGCCTAAATCTTGAAGCTGCAAAAATTAACAGCTCAGCTAAAGGCATTATGGTGGATGAGCATTTAAGGACCTCTAATCCACGAGTGTATGCCATAGGTGATTGCACAGGTGGCTACCAGTTCACCCATGTTGCAGGTTATCATGCAGGCCTTGCCATCCGTAATAGTATTTTTAGGCTAGGGACAAGGGTCGAGACTAGAGCTATTCCTTGGGTCACTTATACCGACCCTGAGCTGGCTCATGTTGGATTTTTAGAATCACAACTACAGCAGCAAAATATTAAGTATAAAATTTTGCAATTATCATTTGAAGAAAATGATAGAGCACAGACAGAAAGAAGAACAGAAGGGGCTATTAAAGTGCTGGTCTCTCCTACTGGCTATGTGTTAGGAGCGACAATTTTAGGGATACATGCAGGAGAATTAATCTATCCCTGGGTTATGCTGATTCAAAATAAGCTAAAGCTATCAGTTCTTGCCAATTCCATTGCTCCCTATCCTACATTTAATGATGTTAATAAACGAGTTGCAAGCAGCTACTATAAGGACAAGATTTTTGGCACATGGATGAGAAAGCTTGTCAAATTCATGATGGGTTGGGCGTGATGAAGCGGCTCAAAATCTACCTACCTTTACTTTTACTCATAGGCCTATCTCTATCTGCGTGGTATTTAGGAATATACCATTACTTTAGCTTTGATATATTGAGTCAGCAGCAAAAAGCAATTGAGCTCTTCACCATAAAACATTATGTGCCTTCTGTTTTAATTTACGGTTTCACATATATTTTGGTAGTTAGTCTATCTATACCTGCTGCAACTTTTATGACTATTACAGGTGGGTTTTTATTTGGCCAGTTCATTGGTACCTGTACTGCAATTATATCTGCTACCATTGGTGCTACCCTGTTATTTATGGCAGCTAAAATGGCCTCGCAAGCTATCTTGTCGCAAAAAGCCGAATCTTGGATACATAAGATGCAAGCAGGGTTTCAAGAAAATGCCGGGGTATATCTTTTGACTCTAAGGCTTATTCCTATTTTTCCATTTATTGCGGTTAACTTAGTGGCTGCTTTATTGCAGGTACCGCTACGTACGTTTTTCTTTGGGACATTGTTTGGAATTGCGCCAGGTTCATTTGTATATGTTTCAATAGGGGTTGCATTACACAAGGTTATTCAGCAGCCAGATTTCAATACTATGTTGGATCCAAAAATTATCATAGCTTTGGCAGGACTTGGGATTTTGTCGATTTTGCCAGTGCTATACAAACATCTCAAGCATTGCTAGAGCCAAAGTCTACCCATGCGCAGTAAATTCGTCCGATAGTAGTCAGCCAGCATAAGATACCATACATCAGGCATATAGGGTTAAATAAGTCA
>JANPII010000118.1:0-4274 GCA_031424915.1 Pseudomonadota bacterium | reverse complement strand
TATTTTTAGCGTATCACGGTCTGGCATCTTTACCAATCCCTACCTTGATTTGTCTTTAGATCTACCTTATTACCTAAGCTCTGTAGATATGCTATTAAAGCGTCTAACTCTGTCACTTCTTCGGTCTGTTTATAAAACTTGCGCACCACGGCACCTGGATATCGCTTCTGGAAACTTTCTAACAATGCTGGATCTGTGGTCTGGCCTAGTTGTACTTTAATATCCGATGCTACCTGCTGCAAATCTTCATCACTATATGGTACTCCTGTCATCTTATGGATCTCCATCCGACGCTTTAGATACATTGTATCTAAAGGTGTGGCCGCTAAGAACGGATAAGGTGGCATAATTGACTCTGGTACCAAGCTGCGAGGATTGATCAAATGTTCGACTTGCCAGTCATCTGAATACTTGCCTCCTACTCTTGCTAGGTCTGGGCCTGTACGTTTAGAGCCCCACATAAACGGATAATCATACATGCTTTCAGCAGCCAAAGAGTAATGTCCGTAGCGCTCCACCTCATCTCTTAGCGTTCTGATTTGCTGACTATGACAGCCGTAGCACCCTTCACGTTTATATATAAGAAAGCCAGATAGCTCCAAGGGAGTATATGAACGCATACCCTCAACTTTTTCTATTGATACTTCGCGCTTAAATAGAGGCAATATTTCAGTCATACCTCCAATGGAGATTGCAATAAATGCAAATACTAGCAACCAAAAAACATTACGTTCAATTTTTTTGTGTGATTCAAACATATACTTTCCTCATCTCAAGCCCCTGCAGGTGCCGCTATGGGCGTCTTTACCATTATAGCTTCATTGGTTTTTTCTGCTTGTAAATTTATGGTCCGGTAAATGTTGTAAACCATAATCAGAACACCAAATAAGAATAGCCCTCCCCCACACGCCCGAATTACATAGTATGGGTGTAAAGCCGCCACCACTTCTACAAAAGAATAGCGTAAAAAGCCAAGCTCATTATAGCTACGCCACATCAACCCTTGAGTAATACCTGCAGCCCACATAGAGGTAATGTATAGTACAATACCCATAGATGCTAACCACAGATGTAGGCTGACTAGCTTTACTGAATACATGTTAGGCTTATCCCAAAGTATTGGCACCAGATGATATAGTGCGCCAAAGCTAATCATTGCTACCCAGCCAAGCGCACCAGAGTGTACATGGCTGATTACCCATTCAGTATAATGGCCCAAAGCATTAACAGATTTAATGGCAAGCAATGGTCCTTCAAATGTGCTCATGCCATAAAACGCCACAGCAATTACTAAGAATTGTAGCACCGGATCTTCCCGCAATTTATGCCACGCCCCTGATACTGTCATAATTCCATTAATGGCTCCACCCCATGAAGGCAACCATAGCATAATAGACATAGTCATACCTAGAGTTTGCACCCAATCTGGTAAAGCAGTGTAAATAAGGTGATGAGAGCCAACCCATATATAAAGGAAAACCAAAGCCCAGAAGTGCAGAATAGATAGGCGGTAAGAATAAATAGGACGATTAGCTCTTTTAGGGATAAAATAATACATAATACCTAAGAAACCTGTGGTTAGGAAAAAACCAACCATGTTATGTCCATACCACCACTGAATCATGGCAGATTGTACACCTGAGAATATATCTACGCTCTGCGTGCTGTTCCATGCTACCGGTATTGCCATGTTGTTGCCGATATGAAGCATAGCAACTACCATAATAAATGCCATATAGAACCAATTTGCTACATATATGTGTGGCTCCTGCCGACGCATTATTGTGGCAATGTACGTTGCAAAATATGCCAGCCACACTACTGTCAGCAGCAGATCCACATACCATTCTGGCTCGGCATATTCACGCCCTTGAGTAATACCCATCATATATCCGCTTAATGCCAAGACTAGCACTAGCTGGTAGCCCCAAAAGATCCAGCGAGACATACCAGTAAATGCCAGCCGTACCTGACATGTGCGCTGCACTACAAAAAGAGAAGTAGCAAAAAGGACGTTGCCCCCAAATCCAAAAATTACGCCAGTGGTATGCACGGGACGTAACCTACCAAAATTCGCCCAAGCTAAGCCTGAATTGAGCTCAGGAAAAGCCATTTGCGAAGCAATAAAGACCCCTGCTGTTAGGCCACAAAGCATCCAGAACAATGCCGCAAGCACAAACAAGCGCACGATGCCGTCATCAAATTTGTTCTCTATTGTCAGCCCCATAGTCTCTTGCTCCCTACGTTAACCTACATAATCGCCTTGAAATTAGCACTACTTGAGCGGCACATCAAGTGTAATTATGATCAGGATAGGGACTTTTCGGCCCCTCCCACACCACCGTACGTACGGGTCCGTATACGGCGGTTTATTTCGAATTTATCGTAATAAGGATGCTAGTCCCATACCTTTTAGCTTATTATTACTCAGTATTTGTTGCAAAACGCCACAATGGCCGTTGAACCATGCACCTCGGCTATTGTATGCGCTCCTATAAGCGCGATCATACCTTATTCCTTGCTGCATAAATCCCACTAGTCTTGTGTGGCCGTTCTTTAGCTGACTGTAGTAGCAGGCACGCACTCTACTCCTGATCCATCCATCCAGGTTGCTGAACACTTTAGGGGTTTCTTGTAACTTAAAGTATTCATACCACCCGTCTATTAGCGGCTTCAGTTGTTCCAGCTTACTCCTCATAGAGCTCCCTCCTCTAATCTTCGTAATCGTCCTCACTTTCTCTTTAAATGCTTTAATGCTATGCTCGCTTATCTTGAGTTTTCCCACTCCAATAACGTATCCAAGAAACTTGCACCGCTTACCTATGGTACTCTTCGCTCCATTGATTCGCAGCTTCAGTTTCTTTTCCAGATATTGGCTTGTACTCCTCATTACCCTACTAGCCGCTTTCTCACTGCCTACCATGATCTTAATGTCGTCCGCATATCTGACAAATTTATGGCCTCGCTTCTCCAACTCTTTATCTAGGCTATCTAGGTAGAGATTGGATAGCAGCGGTGATAAAGGACCTCCTTGTGGAACCCCTTCTCTCACTCCTAAGACTAGGCCTTGATTCAGGTACTCTCTGATTAGGCATAAAACTCCGGCGTCTTTGATCAGCTTATGTAGTTGACTCATTAACCTGTCATGATTCACTGTATCAAAGTACTGGGCAATATCTATATCGACAATCCACTACTGACCAGCTTCGATGTAGCCCTTGCTTACTCTCAGCGCTTGGTGCGCAGATCGCCCTGGTCTAAACCCATAACTGTGTCGGGAGAAGCTTTCGTCAATATAGCTTTGCAGTGTTTGCATTAGCGCTTGTTGTATCAGCCGTTCTAGTACCGATGGTACGCTAAGTTTCCTCTTGCCTCCACTGCTCTTTGGTATCTCCACTTGCTTGATGGCTCGTGGTTTGTACCTACCTTCCAGTATCTCGGTCCTAATCCTGGGCCAATGCACCTTTAGGTATGAGCCTAGTTCCCCTACTTGCATCCCATCTTCTCCAGCACAGCCTTTGTTTGCTTGCACTCGTTTAAGCGCAGCAAACATGTTATCCCGAGACAGAATCTCTTCCATAAGGTCACCCTTTTCACGTAGGATCTCTAGACAGCGAGGCTTTGTAGATAAATCACGCATCCTCGTAGGCCACCGCTGCGATTCACCAGCCTCTTCCTGCTTGATCTCCTCTCGGAGCTTCTGGCTTTTATCTTCATTCCTCATATTTCGTTCTCCTATCTTCAAAATATTCGGCCCTTCGCTCCTTCCATGTTTCCATGGCTATCACCACTACTACCGCCTCTGCTGACTTCTGGATCAAGGTTTCCCTTGTCCCAGATCTCCCAGGGTAAGATGCATAACCTTCTCGGCACAACCGCTGGATCTACTTCTGCAAGTTTTGGTAGGCTTGGGCTTCTCGTTCGACGGCACGATCGTCCACTTGCATCTGCCTTATATCCAGTTTTTGTTCATCAGCTCGCCGATTTGCTCCACACTTCCTTCAGCGGCTCCCTCGCGGTTGACGCCTTGTGCTTCGCTAGTACTTCAGGCCTACCAGCCTGTACAGAGGACTTTCACCTCCAAGTTATGCATGCCTGGCGCACCGCCCCGCAAGGCCGTGTGCCAGGCATGAGATTTTGTCGATTTTGCCAGTGCTATACAAACATCTCAAGCATTGCTAGAGCCAAAGTCTACCCATGCGCAGTAAATTCGTCCGATAGTAGTCAGCCAGCATAAGATACCATACATCAGGCATATAGGGTTAAATAAGTCA
>JANPII010000117.1:0-4912 GCA_031424915.1 Pseudomonadota bacterium | reverse complement strand
CGCTCATGTAGATTTTACTACACATCGCTTGTCGCTCCTTGTACTGTTTTAGCTGAGAGTTGGTATTACTTGTGAGTTGACAAAAACACCAGTGGAATATCATTGTGTGGCTTGACCACACAGGAGAATATCACTGGATCCTGGATAGCCTCTCGTAAGTGGCTGCTTGCACTCGAGGATTCCAGGATGACAGCCACTAGTAGTTCGGGTTTATAAAGCAGTTTACTCCTCGCCTATTTCTTTAACCATTCCTGCATCAATTTCTTTCAGCAAGTGGCTATGATTGCGACTATAAGCAAAATACACCAGCAGTAAGAAACTAATCCAAACACCCGCATATATGAAAATATCTGTAGGCAAAGCAAAGATGATTTGAGCAAATAATATTACTCCTGCTAGAGGTATCCATGGCATCAATGGGCAATAAAATCCACGTATCAACTCTGGTTGCTTATAGCGCAAGTATATAGTGGCGATGCACACAGTAGCAAAAGTAACCAAGGTGCCAAAGTTTGATAGCTTCACTAGATTACTGAGTGGTAATGTAGAGCCCATAATAGCAATTACAGAGCCTACTACTATAGTCAGTAGATGTGGGGTGCGATACTTTTTATGGCACACTCCAAGGGAGCTAGGAAGCAAGCCGTCGTGTACTACAGTATATAATACACGTACACAGCCATAAATTAACACCAATATCACTGAGGTTAAACCGGTAACAGCACCAATCTTAATCAATACTGAGAACCAAGGCATGTGCATTTTATCTACGGCAATAGCCATAGGCTGAGCGACACCCAGTTCTGTATACTTTACAATACCAGTTAAGACGCCAGAGATTAATATGTAGAATATGGTGCAAATAAACAATGAACCTAAAATACCTATTGGCAAGTCACGTTGTGGGTTTTTAGCCTCTTGAGCAGTAGTAGCGACTGCATCAAAGCCGGTGAAAGCCAAAAAGACTACGGCAGCGCCTGCTACAATTCCAGAGGGGCCAAATTGACCATAAGTACCGCTATTTTCAGGTATAAATGGCTTCCAGTTTTCTGGATCTATAAACGCCATTCCTATGGCAATAAATAGTACCAATACTGTCATTTTGACTGCTACAATGAATGTATTAACCCATGCTGCAGCTTCTGCACCGCGGTATACTACTGCAGTAATTAGCATAGTAATGACTACTGCAGGCAGATCGAACCAGCTGTATATCACTGTTCCATCGCTCAGTGTTGTGGCAAAACCAGTATGATGCATTAAATATGGAGGGACATGTAAGCCATAATCTGCTAAGAAGCTGGTCATATACCCAGACCAGCCACTTGCTACAGAGGCTGCACCTAAAGCATATGTCAAAAGCATCATTCCCATAATTAGCCAAGCTACTAGTTCTCCCATGGCTGCATAGGCGAATGTATATGCTCCCCCTGATATTGGTATGGTTGAGGATAATTCAGCATAGCATAATCCAGCAAAAGCACAGGCAAGGCCGCCTAAGGCAAAGGAAACAGTGATAGCTGGGCCTGCATGCTCGCCTGCTGCAGTGCCTGCTAATACGAAAATACCAGCCCCTATAATCGCACCAATGCCTATTAGAACTAGCTGAAACGCACCTAAAGTACGCTCAAGAGTGGAGGACTTCATGTCCTCTATTAGTTCTTTAACTGGTTTACGCGTAAAATACTTTTTTATACTCATTTTTGATAGACCTCGAAATTTAATTAGAAAAATTACTGCTTAGTAGCAGAAAAATTGGTGTAAAGTAAAATCGGCGCTGAGACGAAGATAGATGAATAAGTCCCAAAAATTATGCCAAATAGTACAGCGGAACTAAAGCCTCTCAATACTTCCCCTCCGCACATAACAAGAGCAAGACATGCCACCACAGTGGTGAGTACTGTCATCACAGTACGTGACATAGTTTCATTTAAGCTACGATTGATCAGCCGCTCAGGACTCAGGGCTTTATATTTTCTAACATTTTCACGGATCCTATCATAAATTACCACGGAATCATTGATAGAATAACCAATAACAGTTAATAGGGCGGCAATAGAAGTTAAGTCGAAATCATGGCGGAAAACAACATAAAAACCTAAGGTAGCTAGTAAGTCATGTAAAAGTGCTATAATCACACCTAAGCCATATTGCCAATCAAAGCGCATCCACACATAACCCATCATTGCTACTAAAGCAAAAAGCATGGCTGCTGCTCCGCGTTCTACCAACTCACGCCCAACTTTAGGACCAACATAATCTATCTTGACGAATTCAGTAATATTATGTTGTCTCAGTAATTCTTTTAACCCTTCTACTATTGTGGCTTGCTGTTCAGCCTGCTCAGATGGCAGACGAATCATAACGATATCACCTGTTCCTACTTGCTGTATGGTAAAGCCACGATAGTTTCCCTCATTCAAGATATGCCGTATATTGTGAACATCTTGAGTGCTGCGCACTTCTATAATCACCCCGCCGGTAAAATCGATACCTAAATTCAAGCCAACGCTAAAAAGAGAGATTATAATTAGAACACTTAACACTATACTGAAACAAAAGGCAGCACTTTTTACACGCATAAAATCTATGTTTAGCTCTTGCGGCACAAGTATAAGTGGAAAACGCATCCTACTATCTCTGGTATTCAAATTGGGCAGAAGTCTATCTAACTTCAACCTAATATGCAAGGTCTTTTTGTTTGCTGTTATCGGCTGTGTTAAGTAAGAGAGGTAGAAGGCAATGTTGCTTGTAACTCCAGTTCTGGATTAGATAAGATGGCATCATGGCTTGAAAGTGCTAGTTATATGGTCATTGCGAACCGCTGCAAGCGGTGTGGCAATCCATAATTACTCTGTGGATTGCCGCGTACCTTTGGTGCTCGCAAGGACGATTTTCTACACTCTACACCACTATCCTAATCCAAAACTCTGGCTTGTAATTTATAATCTATTTTTCTACAAAGGGAGCAGTGGAATATTATAGGCTAGGTAAAGAGCATACCTACTGCAGCTATTTCAAAACATAATTCAATATAGCCATAAGCCTTAGAAAATGATATAATGGGGCGGAAATAGAATATGGTAGGCTGATGATTCCAATATCCCAACAAATTAGCATATTGTTATGTACAATGTTTGCAATTTTAGTAGTACTTAGTAACTTAGTATCCCAAAAATTTATTCACATAGATTTTTTCGGTCTATACCATACAGAGCTATCGGCAGGCACTCTGCTGTACCCATTTACCTTTGTATTGGTGGATCTACTAGCTGAATTTTATGGCCGTGATATGGCTCGTTTTTGTGTGCGTTCTGCCATTATTATTAATATTATAGTAGCAAGCCTCATGCTGTTTTTAGATCAACTACCTGCTACTGCGTGGTCTAAAGTAAGCCAAGCTGAATTCCACCACACCTTGGGTCATTACAGCTTTATGCTGATTGGTTCACTCACTGCTACCTATATTGCTCAACGGCTAGATATATATCTCTACTTAAAGTTGAGGCAGCTAACAAATGGGAGAGGGTTATGGCTACGTAGCAACCTCAGTACTCTAATTTCGCTAATTGTTGATAGTAGTATTATTTTATGCTTTATGGCGCTAAGTGGAGGCTTGCCATATGGACATATAGCGCCTCTTATAGCAAGTACTAGTGTTTTTAAGCTATTATTTAGTGTAATTAGTACTCCACTATTTTACTTAGGGAGCTATCTCATTAAACTTGGGCAGCATCCCGAGGAGCTGAAATTTATTCATAAATAGAAGGGCTATCATCTGTGCGCTATACTAAGAATTTATTGAATTACTCCGCCTTCTTATGTATTTCCCAGCCCACAGGCAACCAATTTGCGTGAGCATAGTCAATACAACGTTGGGTTAAAGTACGACCGCGAGGGGTGCGTGCAACAAAGCCTATTTGCATAAGGTGGGGCTCGATGGTGTCTTCTATAGTATCTTTATCTTCTGACAAACCTGCAGCTATAGTGTCAATTCCTACAGGTCCTGCACCATAATGCTCTATTATATATCTTATATAAGAGCGGTCTAATTCATCTAGTCCAAGCTCATCAATCTGTAGACTACGGAAGGTTTGACTGACGATGGCTACAGAAATTGTTTTCTCTCCCTGCACTTGCGCAAAGTCCCTTACTCTTTTTAATAAACGTATAGCTATACGCGGTGTGCCTCGGGCGCAGCGCGCAATTATAGATTTAGCCTCATCAACAATACCCATACCTAGCAGTACTGAATTGCGTGCCAATACTGCTTGCAACTCCTCAAAGCTATAAAAGCTAAGTTTCATTGGGATACCAAAGCGGTCCCGCAGAGGGTTAGTCAAAAGCCCAGGGCGGGTTGTTGCTCCTATAAGAGTAAAATGTGGAAGGTCTATCTTTACTGTGCGTGCTGCTGGTCCATCACCTATGATTACATCTATATAGAAATCTTCCATAGCAGGATATAATACCTCTTCTACAATATTTGGCAGTCTATGAATTTCATCTATAAATAGTACATCATGAGGCTTTAGATTGGTGAGTATGGCTGCTAAATCTCCAGGTTTAGACATCATAGGGCCAGAGGATATTTTGATGCTGACCCCTAGCTCGCGGGCGATAATTTGAGCAAGTGTCGTCTTACCTAGCCCTGGGGGCCCATGGAACAAAACGTGATCAAGAGGAGTATTGCGCGACATTGCTGCCTTGATAAATACGCCTAGGCTCTCCTTAAGTTTATGCTGGCCTACAAAATCATGCAGGCTTAAAGGACGTAGACTCATCTCCCCTGTCTCTGGAATTTGGGGGTTTAGTATATCTCGGGTAGTGGATACAGCTGGCTCTTTTGCCATAAACATGTCTCTTATGTAATTGCTATAGGCTTGCGGGTGGGTATCGTATATATGCGTAACGC
>JANPII010000116.1:0-18636 GCA_031424915.1 Pseudomonadota bacterium | reverse complement strand
ACACTCACGCGCATCCAAACTGTCAATTTTTGCGTTATGATAGGCTTACCTGATATCTTGGGATGACATGGATGTAACGTTATGCGTTCCCTTATAAGGGGCTACAAAAAAGTATGGAGAAAGAATGGCAATGAGTGACTTAATAGATAGCGCTAGACAGAGACTGCAAAAGGCGTTGGTGCAATTAGAAAAAATAATAGAAGGCTGTATAGATGAGCGAACAGATATGCGAGCGCAATTAGTGGAATTAGAAGCAACTAATCATAACCTTCAATCTGAAGTCAATATGCTACTTAGATTGCAAGAGCAGCTGGTTACGAGCCGGGCTAACCAAGAGCCAGTACTTATGCCGCGTGCTAATTACTCTCCTGCCACTTCAAAGGTTCCGGAATTGGAAAAAACCATACCTAATAATGAAGCCAGCAACAATGATTCTCAAGACGATATATCCCCCGTAACATTGTCTATAAAAGAATTTAAGGCAATAGCACAGAGGAACAAATGCACACAGTAGAGATATATTTCCAAAACACATGTTTTAGCTTTAATTGTGATGATCCTCAAAAGCTACAGCTCTTGGCCGCTAAGGTTAATGAACGTGCTGCAGCAGTGCACCACAGTAGCCATAATACTTTTGATAGTAAGATATTGCTTTTGACTGCAATCTTATTACAAGAAGAAATAGAGCAGTTACAAACTAGAGTAGTGGAGTTAGAACAACACTCACAAAATCAAATACAAGCAGCTAATCATTCATTAGCAACGACTATTGAAAAAATAGCAAGCTATATAGAAAATCTTGCATCTCATTTAGAAAAAGCGTAATCTAATAGCCGTGGGCTGGCTGGTGCGAGTAGAGTAGCGATTAAACCAGGGCCGATAGCATACTACAGGGGAACTGTCTCTGGTCGATATCGTTTTATCGACTACATGGTGCCCACCTTAACTTTAGGGCCTGTAGTTTATCGCCACTAACGGCCAAGTCAGCTCACACCTGTATACATATTTATAACAATAACCTAAACTATATACCATGACTACTGATCATGACATATGGCAGGAATTTATTAAGGGTTTAAAGCCCCTAGCGCGAACACAGGCTTGCGGCGAGAATAAACCTGCTAAAGACGTCAAAATTAGACAACGTGACCTGCCATTTGTTGAGCCCCAATCCCTTCCTTCATCCGTCTTAATATGCGGTGGTACGGCTGATATAGACCGCAACCTTCGAAGGAAGATGGATAAAGGGGAATATCCAATTGATGGCATATTAGACCTACACAATTACACATTGGAACAGGCATATGAGAAATTGCTACAATTTATCCAGAAAGCTTACTCTGAAGAATTACGCCTTGTGTTATTAATCGTTGGTAAGGGTAAGCGCTCAGAAAATGGGAGAAGGCAGATCCGCTCTATGTTGCCAATCTGGCTGAACCAATCCTCATTGCGTGCCAAAATAGTACGTTTTTGTCCTGCAACTCCACGTGATGGAGGCGAGGGGGCAGTATATATATTATTGAGGAGGCACAGGAGATGAAAAATGTGTTGGTTACTAGACCTAAAACGCAAGCCACACGTACCCTACAAAGACTAGCAGAATTGGGCCTACAAGCTATGCTATTGCCTCTGTTTGAGATTAAGCCTGTGGTAGGAAAATTCGTTGATACAGATTACTATAATGGCTTGATTTTGACCAGCCAAAATGCGCTGTCTGCTGCCTTTGATATGTTCGGCAATAGCAATTGGACAGGATTATGTTATGTAGTAGGGCACACCACTTCTGTTGCACTCCAGTCTGAAGGTTTTCGAGTTGCATTCGAAGCAATTAATGTAAATGCATTGCTAAAACATATGACTACTCAGTTTGTGTCCATAAATCAACCAGCGCTATATTTAAGAGGTCACAAAATAACCACTAATATTGTAGCTGCCCTAAGGACCAAAGATATTGTAGCAGAGGAGCTAGTAGTATACCAAGCTCTGCCTAGATTTGATCTGCCCTCCCCTTTACTTGCTCAGGCTGATGTAGTGCTATTTTACTCTAGTCAAGCAGCATGCCTATTCACCCAGCTAATCAATAGAGGAGACATGATATCATTGCTCAGAAATATAATAGCAATTGCTATTAGCACAAAGGTTGCACAAGAATTGCAAAACCTGCCATTTTTGCAAGTGTTAATAGCCCCAGAGCCTACAGAAGAAGCGCTATTAAGCCTATTATGTAAAAAATAATGTTCAAAGATTTTTAGTATACAGCCTGCTGAATTGTTAGTATAATTCTAGGAAATCACTTCAGATATACACCGCTAAGCAGATATGCAAAATCCCGCCCCTTCTATAATTCATCCACTGGCATCTGAAGCTCAATTCCGTATAAATCAACAACCTATTTATATTAGGCCCTATATTATTATCCTGCCCCTACTCGGTACAACCGCTATGGTAGCCATCTCTAGCACTGCTGGGGTCTATGCAAGCATATATATCGTTTCTGTGGTGTGGCCTCAAGTTGCGTTGATGAGTGTGGAAGCTGCATTAGAACAAATTGGGATAGCCTTGTTACAATCTGGCTTGCTAGTAGGTTTCATGGGCTTAGCTTCTTCTGCAATACATATGCAATTACAGCAAATTTGTCAATCTCAGCAAATGTTACGCATTCATTATCAAACATATCCAATTGCAGGAACTATAGGTTTAATAAGCAGCTATGCACTATCATGCGTCTTAAGCACTTCTGCGTTGCCCATAAGCACGTTGGCAATAAGTGGGCTTAGTGGTGGCGTATCTCTAATATGCCTGTTTTACTTAACACAAATAATTATTGGCAATAAACTGCTATCTAAAGATGACCTTAAGACTGGTAGATACCTAATGGGCAAAGAATGGGTTTATAATTTTGCTACAGATTGTATATATGGTATGGGAGTTGGTATATTAGGGGCAAAGAGCGTCCCTTTAGCTGTTACAGCTTTAGAATTATGGCTAGGCATAACTTTGCACCCCGCTGCTAATATAGTCGCACATATCATAATAAGTTATAGCCTTGCATTGATTGTCGAACCGCCTTTTATGAAACTACGCGATGTTATAGCAGAGAATATATGCGGCTGGCAGTTAGCACCAGCTATGTAATACCAAGTCTCAGCTAAAAGATTACAGCATCGCTCCTCGCTCATGTAGATTTTACTACACATCGCTTGTCGCTCCTTGTACTGTTTTAGCTGAGAGTTGGTATAATACCAAGCTTAGGAAATAAGTGAGCATTTGAAGCAAGATGGACCTTTACATGGAATCTTCTATTGGTCCGGACTCATTTGAGTTTGCCGCTGTTTAAGCACTTGACGCAAACGTTCTAGCTCTTTGGGATCCACTGAGCCCACGGTTCCTGTAGATAAACCACGATCATAGGCTTCCAGTAGTTTCTCAATTATTTCGGTTTCCAGAGTAAATTGTGACTTTCGCATAGAGTTAGCTTCGCGATACGACTCAATTTCAATTCGATCTTGTAGAGAGATTGCTTGCTTCATTTCATCTATTGCATATGAAACAAAGCGCTCATCTAGTCCTTTGTTGGTTAAGTCAACATATGCGTCGCGCAGCCCGGTTTGCATCGTTTGAGGTAATATAGCTAAGAGGGGAGCTTTGCTTGCCTGCGTTAGAGTATAAGTATAAGAATGGATAAGCCATTTTGGCATTTGCTCTTTGCTATCATCCAACAAGATAGGTCGGCCTGCACTTAAATTGGCGCAGCCCACAATTACCATATAAAAACAGGCAATTATGATCATACCGCGCGTACAGCCGAAGAGAAAGCCAAATATATTGTCCAAAAAACCTGTCCTCAGAGGTCCGGTAGCAGCAAGCATAGCTGTATTGAGTACGGAGAAAAAGATAAGTAGTGAAACCAACAAAATAACATGCCCAAGCAACATCATTCCCATTGTTTCTTTGGCTTCATTAATGAAAAATGTTGCTAAGCTCGGATATAATTTATAAGTCAAATATATAGAGAAGAACCAGCCAACCAATGAAAGTACTGAGGAAATAAATCCTCGAAACATGCCAAATATAGCGGAAATACCTAGTACTGTTAATACCATTACATCTAATAAACTTAAACTACTTGCTTCCATAACTTCATCCCCAAAGATTATGTAATTCTGATATATGCCGCACAGGGGTGGTTTTAATACTACCGGCGCGTATTGTGACACTACTTGGAATGATAGCATGATTAAAACCTAACTTCAATGCTTCTTGCAAACGCACATCAATCTGACTAACTGGTCTTACCTCTCCAGACAACCCAATCTCCCCTATAACTACTGTGTTCGCATCCAATGTAATATTTTGTGCCGCAGCGATAAGTGCTGAAATTACAGCTAAGTCTGCAGCAGGCTCCATTACCTTAAAGCCGCCGGTAATATTAAGATAAACCTCTTTATCTAGAAGGTTCAATCCGTAGCGTGCATTCAACACAGCAATCATCATCGCCAGACGGTTACTATCCCATCCAATCGTGGCTCGGCGAGGAGAGGGTAAATACGAGGTAGCAACAAGAGCTTGAATTTCCAATAAAATGGGTCGTGTTCCTTCCATGCCAGCAAATACGCAAGCCCCGCTGTTACGAGCCCTTTGTTGGGGTAAAAATAATGCTGAAGGGTTGCTTACTTCCTGCAGCCCACTTTCCGACATTTCAAAGACACCAATTTCATTGGCAGCTCCATAGCGATTTTTAACTGCACGAATAATGCGGTAATGCTGGCCTCGATCGCCCTCAAAATAGAGCACTGTATCTACCATATGTTCTAGCACTTTAGGCCCTGCAATCTGCCCCTCTTTAGTTACATGCCCTACTAGAATTAAAGCTATATTATGTTCCTTTGCCATACGAATTAATTCAAAAGCGCAGATTCTTACTTGATTAACAGTACCTGGGGCAGAAGCTACAGCTTGATGATAAATAGTTTGGATTGAGTCTATAATGAGGAGATGGGGGGCAGGGCCGCGTGTTATATTACTTATAATATCTTCAACATTAATAGCGCTTGCTACTTCTATACCTGGGCAGGCAACCCCTAATCTCTGAGCTCGCAGGCGTATTTGTTCTGTTGATTCTTCGGCGCTTATATATATACATTTTCTGCCGGCCTTAGCAAGCTGGGCGGCAGCTTGTAGAAGTATAGTAGATTTCCCAATTCCGGGATCGCCTCCTAATAGAATAGCAGAGCCACGGACAATGCCCCCACCGAATACCCTATCTAACTCAGAAATACCCGTACTCCACCGTACTGCGCTGGTGTCACAAGGTGCGTCTAGGGGAAATAATTCTAAATGCGTAGTAGAAGATGAGGATGTTTTCCATCCCGTGGTTGTTGTCTTACGTATGGCCTCTTGGGTTAAACTATTCCACTGGCCACAATCCTCACACTTTCCAACCCATTTTTTATGTTCTGCCCCACAGTTGCTACATATATATTGGACTTTGGCGCTCATGCTTCAATGTCATCAGATTTATTACGCTTATGCCTCCATATATAGAACCCCACCAAAAAGGCAATAAAAAGCACCAATACAATGTTTATTTGGGTCATATATTGTTTGATCAAATCTCGATTTTCACCAATACAGTAGCCTAGGACTACTAATATGGTATTAAAAATCGCACCGCCTGCTGCGGTGTAGAAAATAAAAAGATGATAGTCCATCTTGGCTAGGCCAGCAGGAAAGGAAATAAAATGCTTAATACCTGGCAGTAGCCTACCGCTGAAGGTAGAAATTGCTCCATGGCGCTCAAAAAAGAACTCAATAAGCCGCAGTTTATGCTTGTTGATGAAAAAATAGCGCCCATAAGTAAGCAACAGTCGACGGCCAAAGTGTCGCGCTATAGTATAGTTCAGTAGTGATCCTCCTATAGTTCCTAAAAGTGCGCTAATGCTTACCAGCCAAAAATTCATATGGCCAGTAGAAACCAAGTAGCCTGCAGGAATTAAGGTGATCTCAGCTGGAATTGGTATAAAAGTGCTTTCAATAAAAGTCATGACAAAGATACCCAGGTATCCTATTCTATCTACTAGCTCCACGACTTTTATAAATAGCTCGTACATTTGTCCCCCTTTTATATTGATGATTCACATTACACCTCAACAGCGAAACCATGCTGTATATCAATCTTATATGTACCGATGCTAACCCAAGTTACCGAGTTAGCATTGGTATAGACAAGCTGGCACTAGAGTTATTATAGCGGTATATTAGCAAGAAATCTAGAGTCCCTAAACAGTAGACATTATATTCCCATATTAATCACTTTGCCAATTAAGAATTATTAAGGTTCAGCCTTTGACACAAAGTTTGTAGCAATAATCGGTTTAATAGTCGTAGTTGTACCTTGGCAATAATCAACAATGACTAGTTCATATCTATCATGATTCTTGACTAAAAGGGTTACTTTAGTACCATTAATACTGCTGTTTACTGGTTCGCCGTTAAGTTGAACGGTGGGCATATGCCCCGTTTTAATAGTGTGGCAGTGGGCTAAAGGCGTATCGATTTGTGGTTGCGTTGCAAGTATAGTCCGTTTATAAACTATGTAGGCCAAAAATAACCCACTACATATAAGCAAAACCCCCATTATATAGATGAATAGCTTTATTAAATCTAGCTCTTTTCTTTTTCGATAGACCATTGATCACTCTAAAATTTATTTTATATGCACAAGATAGATTCACAAAATCTCCAACTCGAAATTACCCCTATAGAGGCAGGCAAGCGTGTGGATCAATTGTTGGCTATTTCTTATATAGATATATCCCGTTCCAAGATTAAGAAGTTAATTGAGAATGGCAAGCTTTATGTAAATAATATCATAATATATGAAGCCGACTATAAGGTAAAAATCGGTGATCAAATCGTGTTGCATGAAGAAGAAACACCTGTAGCTTGCGGGTTGCAGCCTAAAAATATGCCACTTTTTATTGTATATGAGGATGGGGATTTATTGGTGATCGACAAGCCAGCAGGTCTTACTGTTCATCCAGGCGCAGGTAACTATGAGGATACTTTAGCTAATGGATTGGTGCATTATTTATCCAAGCAATTATCTAATATAGGTGGGAGCCAAAGGCCAGGGATAGTACATCGCTTGGATAAAGATACCAGTGGCCTACTATTAGTAGCAAAAAATGATATGGCTCATGCGCATTTATCAGCCCAATTAGCAAGGCATGAGGTTAAGCGCGAGTATTTCGCACTGATATATGGCGTACCTCATCCTATATCGGGACGAATCGAAACCTATATAGGACGTAGCCAGCATGATCGTACTAAGATGGCAGTGCAGCAAGACCGTGGTAAGCTGGCAATTACTAACTACCGAGTTGAGCAGGTGTATGGAGATGCGGCATTGTCTGTGGTGACCTGTATATTAGAAACAGGGCGTACCCACCAAATTAGGGTACACATGACTAACAAGCGTCATCCTATAGTTGGTGATCAGGTTTACGGACGCTCTTACAATTATAATTTGAATAGTATTTCGCCAATAGCATGCTCATTAATTCATAGCTTAAAGCGGCAGGCGCTGCATGCCAAAACCTTAGGTTTTATTCATCCTACCACAGGGCAGTGGATAGAGTTATCTAGCCCACTGCCTCAGGATATTAGTCAGATAGTAGAGGCATTAACCAAAGGAGAGTAAAATTTTATGTTTTTAATGGAGGCTCATTGCCCCTGAGCATCTTATTTGGAGCTAATCTAAATACTTATCTTTTTTATGTGTTGTTTCTTCTTTATAATGTTTTCTTAACAGGAATATTGCGCTCACTACAACGCCCATTATTATTATAGTCCATAATAGCTTGAAAAAAGTTTGATAGGAAAAGAATCCAAACCATATTCTATCAATTATTAATGCTCCTATTATGATAAATAGTGCTGATAAAAAGATATATATGTTCCTCATAATTACACCTCCCTACCCATAATCACGCAGTGCGCTTCACGTTTGAAAAACAGAAATAACCTTCGTTCTTCCCGGCTCATCGTTATTACTTTCCATCCTTCTTTAGCATTCCCATTTAAAAACTCTGAGAATCTTACAGGATCAATTTTCGATGCGCCTAATAGTAAAGAACCTAAAAATCCTTCACGATATATAATAACTTTATATTCCATCATACTTACCTCCCAATATGCGGCTTATTTATATAAGATAGCATATATATTGCAATGCTTCAATACATTGAATTCAATAAGGTGTTTATAAAAAGGATGCATATCATAAAGAACTCCGCCAGTTGCGAACACGATTGACAAGGCGGTGCAATCCTTGGTCATAGCCTGTAAGCATATCTTCTATACCCCACATGAATAGCAAAGATATAGTAGCGTTATATTCGCGTATTAGTAGCCAGGCTTTACGTAGACTCCCACTCTTACCACCGCTAGTGGGTATAGGATACGTGCTTAGCTCTATGTCAGGATTATAACGCCAAAACGCTAAGTAGCTGCGTATCATATGATAATCAGAAGTAACAATGCATATGCTAGTATAGCCTAGCACTTTGGCAGTAATATTGGCTTCTAAAGCATTTCCATAGGTATTATGTGCAGTGCGTCCTAGTATAATGTGTTTGTTATTCTGTTGGAAGTAAACAGGGTCTATACCAAAGTCACGCATAGTAACACCAGGACCTACGCCTGAAATTAGTAGTGTCTTGGCGTCGCTTTTGGTAAGTAATGCAATGCCTTCTGTAATACGCTTTGCATCACCTGTTAGAGTGACAATCAACTGAGTAGTATTAGGCTCGTGAGGTTGTAGCTGGGTTGTGATTATAATAAACCCTCCAAAGCCACCTATCCATATACTTATTAGAAAAAAAGCTAACAATTTTAGTCGACGTTTGGTAAAATCACTAAGCACGATTGATACCTGTTAAAACCATGAGACCAAGGCTTTATTTAGCCTATACTTTTATCTTAATGCAAAAACGATAGCAGGGGTCTTGCATAATTGCAAACCCGCACTATATCATTTCTTAGATAATCAAAACAAGAGGATAATTATGGCAAAAGTAATCGGTATAGACCTTGGCACCACAAACTCATGTGTAGCGGTAATGGAGGGCGGGACCCCTAAGGTAATTGAAAACTCCGAAGGGGCGCGTACCACCCCATCTATTGTAGCGTTCACTGGCAAAGAGGATGAGCGCTTAGTAGGGCAAGCTGCCAAGCGCCAGGCAGTAACTAATTCTGGCAACACCGTTTTTGCGGTGAAACGTTTAATTGGCCGTAGTTATGATGAACCACGCACTAAAGAATTTGCTTCGAAAGTGCCATACAAAATTGCTAAGGCCCCTAATGGTAAGGATGCATGGGTCGAGGTACGAGGAGAGAAGTATTCGCCAAGTCAAATCTCTGCTTGTATCTTACGGAAAATGAAAGAGACGGCGGAGAATTATTTAGGTGAGAAGGTAACGCAAGCAGTAATTACCGTGCCAGCATATTTTAACGACTCACAACGTCAAGCAACCAAGGATGCAGGTAAAATTGCGGGTCTTGAGGTGCTGCGTATTATTAATGAACCTACTGCTGCTGCTTTAGCTTATGGACTTGATAAAGAAGGTACTAAAACTATTGTAGTTTATGACTTGGGTGGGGGCACGTTTGATATTTCTATCCTAGAGATCGGTGAAGGTGTATTTGAAGTAAAATCCACCAACGGCGATACTTTCTTAGGAGGAGAAGATTTTGACCTGCGTATTTTGAATTACTTATGTGAGGAATTTAAGAAAGATTCAGGGATAGATCTAATGCAAGATCCTTTGGCTCTACAGCGCTTAAAAGAAGCGGCAGAAAAAGCTAAGATTGAGCTATCCAATGCCATGGAGACCGATGTGAACCTGCCTTATATTACTGCAGATGCGAGCGGTCCTAAACACTTGAATATAAAGATCACCAGAGCAAAGCTTGAATCGCTAGTTGACGATTTAATTCAACGTACAGTAGAACCATGTCGCGCCGCACTAAAAGATGCGGGGCTATCTGCTAATCAAATCGACGAAATCGTGTTGGTAGGTGGTATGACTCGTATGCCAAAAGTAATGGAAGTAGTGAAACAATTCTTTGGCAAAGAGCCACATCGTGGAGTAAACCCTGATGAAGTAGTAGCAATAGGTGCAGCAATTCAAGGCGCCGTGCTAACTGGCGAAGTCAAGGATGTAGTATTGCTTGATGTGACCCCACTTTCTATTGGCATTGAAACTTTGGGTGGGGTATTTACACCACTTATAGAACGAAATACCACCATTCCTACTAAGAAAAGCCAGGCATTTTCCACAGCTGAGGATAATCAGCACGCCGTAACCATTAGGGTATTCCAAGGTGAGCGGAAAATGGCCGCGGATAATAAGCTGCTGGGCCAGTTCAATTTAGAGGGTATCCCTCCAGCACCACGTGGCATGCCTCAGATTGAGGTAACCTTCGATGTTGATGCTAACGGCATAATGCATGTGTCGGCTAAAGATAAAGCTAGTAACAAGGAGCAGCGTATTACTATCCAATCCTCAGGGGGATTAAGCGACAAGGATATAGAAGCTATGGTGCGTGACGCTGAAACTCATGCTAGTGAAGATGAAAAGCGTCGCCAAGCTATAGAAGCGCGTAACCATGCTGATGCGGCTATATACTCTGCAGAAAAGGGTCTTCGCGAATATGGAGAAAAAATCAGTGAAGCAGATAAGAGTGCTATAGAACATGCTATAGAGGCGCTTAAATCCATAATGGGTGGGGAAGATTTGGAGGCAATTAAAGATGCTACCAACAAGTTGAATGAAGCTGCCATGAAGATCGGTGAGGCTATGTATCGGCAAGAAGAACCAAAAAGTGATAATGCTTCTTCAGATGCAACAGCGGATGAGAATGTAGTACAAGGTGAATACGAAGACTTAGATAGGAAATAGCGCTGGTTGACAGAGCATTGCTACTAGGGCATGCTCTGTACTGAGTTACAAACCCAAGTTTTGGATTATATAAGGTGTGTGAAGGCTTGAAAGTGGCTATTGTAGGGTCATTGTGAGCCACCGTAGGTGGCGTGGCAATCCAGGAATGCTACATTTAATGGATCACCACGCCCCTTCGGTGCTCGTGATGAGGATTTTATGCGCCTTACACCATTATTCCAATCCAAAACTCGGGTTACAAGTACAAGGAGCCTATATATGTCTAAATTTGTTAAGTATGCCACGGAGTTAGGGCCGCTGGTCGCATTTTTTATAGCCTATAATCAGGGTGGTATACTACTAGCCACTAAAGCTATACTTATTGCCTCCGCCTTGGCAATTACATTGCAGTTTGTAATATTGCGGACGGTTGGGTGGGGGCATATACTATCTGTCGTTATCCTGGGCTTGTTTGGGGCCTTAACCCTATATAGCGGCAACTCTACTTTTATAAAAATGAAGCCTACAGTTATTTATGCAATCTTTGCCACTGCCTTAGTGGTGGGTCTGATATATGGTAAGTTGTTTATTAAAAATCTTCTAAGCAATGCTTCGCTTCAGGTAGATGAACATGGGTGGCGCCTTTCCACTTACTTATGGATTTCTTTTTTTGTCACAGCAGCTTGCTTAAATGAGCTTATATGGCGTAATTGTAGCGAAGCTCTTTGGGTTAATTTTAAGGTATTTGGTATGCTACCCCTTACTATTCTTTTTAGCATACTTAATGCGGTAATATTATACCGCACGGCGTTAAAGTAATACCAAGCTTAGGAAATAATACCAAGGCTAGGAAATAACTATACACTTGAAGCTGGCTACTCAGTGCGATTAAGCGGCTTCAGCATTGCGATTTGCTGAGGTGTTAACCCCACCGCTCCATTAATGTTAGAATCAATAATAGCCGAATTGTTAAGTACTAAGTTATGTAGCTGCGTATTACGTAAATTACTTTTGATTATGGCAGCTTTATTCAATTTGGCAAACGATAGGTTAGCTCCCTCTAGCGACACGCTATCGAGGAGCACATTAGAGAAGGTTGCGTCACGCAATATTGCTGAGTTTAATATTGCCAATGAAAGATCGGTCTTATCTAGGCTAATATTCTTCATATCTGCATGGTTTAAGTCAGCAGAAGTCATACTTCCTCCTATGAATTTGGTATTCCGCATTATGGCATAGGCGAAGTTACCATGAGCTAAATTGCTATTGGTTACTTGAGCTTCTGAAAGGTCTAACGCCTCGCCATACACTCTTGTGAGCTGAGATTCTACTATATTAGCACGCTGTAGGTTAGTGGCAAATAGTACAGCATCGGATAAATCTGCCCGCTCCAATACAGTTCCCGCCATCAGTGCGCTATAAAAACTTGCTTGTTGTAGGCTACTATTAGTGATATGCGCCCGACTCAGGTTAGCTATACGAAAATCCGCTTTATTGGCATTAACATCAGAGAGTGTTGCTTCTGCTAAATTTGCTCCATGCAATGTCGCATTTTCCATATTAGTGTGATTACACCAAGTACTGCCACTTAAATTAGCATAGTAAAGTTTAGCATCTTTGAGGTTTGCATTATCGAATAATGCTTCTTCTGCATACGCCTTATCTAACATTGCGCCTTGTAGATTAGTATTGCGGAATTGTGCCCCGCTGATGCTGCTATCATAAAAATTTGCTCCTACTGCTGTGGCATCAGTAAAATCTGCTTCTTCCAAATAGGCATGGCTAAAATCCGTTGCTTTGAGTTGAGTTTGACGCAGATCAACACGTAACATTTGAGCATTGCTAAAATCTAGTCCTGAAAGATCAAGGCCTGCTAGGTTAGAGCCAAGGTCCTGCGCTATATCTGGGATCATTTTCGCGCGTCTTTTGGCAGCAAGATAATTAGCGATTTGTTTGCGTGTTAGGGTTGACGCTATGAAAGGTTCCTGTTGCACTTTTGAAACCGTTGTAGCCATAACTCCTGCTACGATTTCAGCTTCTTCGCTGGCTTTTTCAGCTGCTAATCCATTATGCACTATGCTGCACGATATAATGCCGCCTATAAGTAGCGCTTGAATCCAATATGACAGACTATATTTCATTTTTACCCAAATTAGGTTCTACTTTCGTAGGTTAGCACAATATACAACTAGGTCGAGAATAATTTTATTGGCTGACCTAGATGTAGCACAATGTAATATGTCACATTATTTTAGTGCCAAACTTACCAAAAGAATAGATATTCTGAAATACTGTGATATAATGGCAAGCACCTTATTTTTATAGCTTTCATAGATTGCTGGCAATGGAGCTACTGAGTTTAAGCTAAAAATTATGTTTTTATGCATATTAAGTGCAAATATATTGGTTATATAATAACTATCTTGTTTTGGAGATGGCAACGTGGTTTTGAGGCAAAAGATTGGTATTGTTATAGGAATTGTAGGGATGTCTGCCGTGTCTTTAGGAACAGCGGCTGTTCCTATACTCAATACGGGGTGGGTGATCTATGGTGCTCCTGCGGCAGATCTATGTGTGCTTGTTGGGCTGGGGCTTTGGATTTTGGGGACATCATTAGCTAGCGAAAGGCCGAGCCGCACCCTAGGTTTTGGCTTATTTGGTGCAACCAGTGCTATAATTCCTTATTATTTACTGCCGATGATAATGCCTTGCTCTTTTGCCCTACAGGTAACTGCTAGTTTTGGCATAGGGGTAACAGTATCCAGTGCTGCTCTTATTTATAGTAAAATATTTGGTAAGGCAGCAGAAGAGGATAGTGCTGCCTTAGCTTTATTGTCAGCTTTAGCTCTGGGGTGTAGTTGCGCGCTGTCTGCAGGTATGGCGCCACTATTAACGGAGTGTGTAGCTACACATTATATTGTTGCTCCGTGCATTACTATTTGTGCTAGCATAGTCATGATGCAGTTATGCATCCAAAGTATTCAAGCTTTATTTGAAGGTATGGCCCATTCTTAATATAAGATAGTAATTGATTACTACATCTTTTGGCTTTTTATTTGACAAATTAATGCTTTATGTGTATTATGAATATAGCAACTTAAAAGGTAATATGAGTACACGTATGCCATCAGTTAACCTGGAAATATCAGATTTAGTGCCAAATGAGCGATTATATCTCTATCAAAAGCCTCCAGAGCGCTTTGGTGAGGTAGAAGTATATCATTATAAAGATCATAAGGGGAATAAGGATTGTTATATAATCCAAAATTTTGAGGCTAATAAGGCCTCGCCAGAATTCTTAGCTTTTGTCAATAGCAAGACTATTCAATCTGAAGTAGCCCATGTTGGAAATGATGCTGTGATGTTAGGGACAAATGACAGTATTCTTCTTTTTCGCAACACTGATAGCGCAGATGTTCGTCATTTTATTCAACATGATGAGGCTCCAAGGCTTTATACGTTGCATTTTAAAACTGCAGAATTCCATACTTATATGCAGCTGGTAGACCACCTCCATGACAATGATTACTTCTTTTCATCAAGCGGTAGATCCCCCACATTGATGCATGGCCCTGCCTATATAAGGGACGATCGTACTTATGATATAAAGTATTATAAGGGAGATATTTTCCATGACCCTTCTAAATTAATCCCTGAATTTGATACTGCTTCAATTTCTACTTCTTTTGATTTAACAAATGAGCAAATTGTTAGATTACAGAAGCTACTAGCAAGGCATGTGGCATATCTTGAAAATGCCGGCTCTACTCAATATGATTTATTTTTTAATAATTGCTCTTATTTTGCTCAATTGCTTTATAATAGTGTGTTGTTGGGTGAGTTTAGTGATGAAAAGCACTACTTCTCTTATCACGTGGTGGATGAGCTTAATTTTAGGGATAAGGGAATATATTATAACTTTTTGCTATCCCAATCTATCGGCGGTATCATCAATAACCTAGCGCCTGGTCTAGATATAATTCTCAAGCATAGCCTTGGTGAGGGTTTACCTGAAATTGAATCTATAAAATATCTAGCTAACCCCTCATTCAGAAAAGTATTAAATTCGCATGGCAATAGTGAAGAACATGTAGCGGCTTATAATGGAGATGCAGAAAGAGCAAGTATTAACCTTAATGTGCGTAATAATTTTGGTGAAACACCTTTGCATGTTGCCATAAGAGCAGGACAACTAAAGGTTGCATTAGAGCTAATTAACCGTGGTGCGGATGTAGATGCTAGGGACAACAACCTGCGTACTCCATTGTACGATGCATTGCTGCAAGATCGCAACGCTCCAAATTGTCGCGAGTTAATAGATTGCTTAATATTGAAATCGCAGTCGATTAATCAAGTGAATTATACCTTATACCATACTCCGCTAACTTTGGCAGTGTCGAAAAATGATTTGGAGTCAGTCCTAAATCTTATAGAGCATGGCGCAGATTTGTATTTCCAAGACCTAAATGGCGACAACTTTTTGCACATAGCATATTTGAGTAATGCTGGTATGGTCTCTGATTATCTATCTATCCACTATCCACAGCTTGCAATGATATGCAATAAAGATGGAGACTTGCCGAATGAGGTTGTAGAGGCACGCCAAACAATAAGCCGCAATGCCGCAGAGGAATTACATGCATTTATAAATATGGAAATAGACTTAGATCCCGAAACTTTAGCGGGAATTGACTTGCAGTATGATCTATATCCAGAGGTCCCCATTTTATCTGATTATTCATTTTTGCTGTAAGCAGAGATGTATCAATAAGATACTTTGCAAGCCCTTTAAGCCTCAGCATCTGTAATAATACCAAATCTAGGAAATAATTATACACTTGAAGCGGAGCCTATTTGGTAATTTTAACATACCATTTTCGCGCAAGTATTTGAATACAGGCGTTTCAAATGATAAGCCAAAATTCCTCAAAAATTCTTGCTTCAAGTGTGCACTTATTTCCTAGAATTGCTATAACACCTGCGTTTCATGTGATTATTATAGTCGTTGTTAAGGTGAGATGTTTAACTATTTGCACTGCTTATTAATTGATGTTGAACTTCAACCCCAGAAATAATGAGTGTATAGGGCGCAATTTAAAAGTAGCGTCAGTGCTTGTATTATTTAAAAAAGCGCTATAACTCAAATCTTCTTCATCATACACAATAGACTGCTCGTTAACATTGCTGCTAGACAGCTTTAATTTATGCTTGGTAAATGTGCATTTATAGCCAAAGTCTATTTCGATTGTATCATTTATTGGAATCAGAGATCCAAGACCTAGTTGTAACAAATGGCTACTTTTGTCGCGCAATTTAATATCTATTGAATTCGCAGGTTCAGTATATCTAAATCCAACTTTACCATATCCAATCCCACCCATTACATATGGCAATAAATATTTATCTATTTCTGTTCCCAAATATAGCCCAGCCACTACACCATTGACTTTAAGTTTAGCTCTGGAATCAGTATTTTTATGCCCTTTAAGTGCAAAATGCAAATAATCTACCTCAATTCGGTGGTGCTTATTCAAGTGGCGACCAATGCCAATCCCAAAGTGAGGGCCGCGTAATTTGCGTTTAATGCTGCTAAAGTCGGAGACAGTAGTACTAGTAGCTTGGTTATTATTTTCTGGATCAAAATCTTCAACGGTCAACTCATCGTTAGGTCCAACATCATATATGCTTGCTATAGTCCCCACCGTACTGTGTATAATTTTTGGACGGCTAAAACTAAGCCCACCTTCTACTCTAGCATAAAAATTTTGTTCGCCAGCAAACGCTTCTTGTAAACTGAGTAGTAGCAATATTGTTCCTAATACCGAGTGCATTGCTGTGTTCTTCATGTCTTTCTCCTCTTTATGTTGATGGCTTATTGCCCTATCTATAAATTTAATATATTTCAATCGAGGTGGTTGTGCAATTATTTAGTCACTTAAGTTTTTAGATTTATTATTTATAGGCTTTAGTTTTATAGCACCAACTCTCCCTGCGCCACTATGGTTGCTGGTCCTGACATAGTCACTCCGCCATCAACACGTACTGTTATGCACATTTGGCCATGAGGCAGGTGCACCCATGCTTTCTTAGCAAGTTTGCCTAAGTGGTGTCCCAAGGTGACTGCTGCACAGGCAGCACTGCCGCATGCTGCTGTTTCTGCGGCACCTCGTTCCCATGTGCGTAGCTTAATGTTTTTCGCATCCAAAATTTGTGCCATGCTTACATTTACTCGTTGGGGGAATAGGGGGTGATGCTCAAGAATAGGTCCTAGATGCTCTAAATCTATACCTGCTGCATCTTCTATAAAAAACACAACATGAGGATTGCCAAAGTTAATGCAAGCGCCTTTTGGGAGCTCCGGAATCAAAGGAATTGCAAGTATATCTTCCACTTCATGTCTTAGTGGGATCTTCTGCCAATCATATATAGGATGGCCCATGTCTACTTCAATTGTATTGTTGTCTAATCGGATTGCAGTTAGAATTTTATCTTCAACCTCAAGAGTTATATGTTCTTGGGCTAGTAATAAAGCAACGCAACGCGTGCCATTACCACATGCTCCAGCTCTGCTGCCATCTGCATTAAATATTATCATCTTGCAGTCTGCCTTACTACTAGGGCTTATTATAAACAGTTGATCGCACCCAATACCTAGATGACGGTTTGCTATTTGTTGTATTTGTTCTTCAGTAAAAGTATGCAGCAACTCTGGGTTGCGTTGATCAATGATAACAAAATCATTGCCCAAGCTATGCATTTTGAAAAAAGGAACGCGCATTTTTTATTCTCCGATCAGTAGGGTATCGTAGTTAATGTATCGAAAACTCGTTATCATAACAATTCTCATCTTGCATCCTGCTTTAACTTGATATATGATTAGGGGCAGTTTCAAGTAGAGGTTTTTGTATGGCAAACTTACATCCAAAGTACAGGCAAATTAAAGTAGTGATGACTAACGGCACAGAATTTACAACTAGGTCGACCTATTCTAAAGATGTATTAACTTTAGACATAGATCCATTCACTCATCCAGCTTACCAGAAAAAAGGTAGTGCGTTGCGGGCGAATGAGCGGGACAGTCGTGTTCAAGCCTTCCGTAAGAAGTTCCAAAATGTCGATTTTATGAGCAACGTCTAGTCCGCAATAGGGAGGCGCTATGCTAGTTAAAGGTGAAACTGGTGACTGGGAAGTAGTTATCGGGCTTGAGGTTCACGCGCAAGTAACTTCTGAATCCAAACTATTTTCTGCTAGCCCTACGACTTTTGGTACTGAGCCTAATACTCAAGTATCATTCATAGATGCAGCACTGCCTGGGATGTTGCCAGTACTCAATGAAAAATGTGTAGAACAAGCAGTGCGTACTGGGCTGGGTCTTAACTCTCAGATTAACCTACGTTCTGTGTTTGACCGTAAGCATTATTTTTATGCGGACTTGCCCCAAGGATATCAGATTTCACAATTTGACCACCCAATAGTAGGTAGTGGTAAAGTTGTAGTGGATCTAGAAGGTGGAGCAACTCGCGAAGTACGCATTACTCGCATCCATCTAGAGCAAGATGCAGGAAAAAGTTTGCATGATCAAAGCCCCAGCGAGAGTTTTATTGATCTAAACCGCTCCGGCGTAGCCTTGATGGAAATTGTTACAGAGCCAGACTTACGGAGTAGTCAAGAAGCAGGCGAATTCATGAAAAAG
>JANPII010000115.1:0-19602 GCA_031424915.1 Pseudomonadota bacterium | reverse complement strand
ATGAGAAGGCATGATAAGCAAGGTCTTAATTCTAGCGTACTATCTTAGCAGCGCTATAACGCTAGTAACTTGCTATGAAGTAAATCAATGTAAAAGATGCTTAGGAAATGTATAAAGTTGGTTCTTAAGAGAGGGTGCTTTAAAGTTGGCCCTTATTCCTTGTACTCGGGAGAAATCAGCCGAGCTTGGTAAGTATTAGTATACTAGAAAATACGATGTTTCAGGAGGGAACATGAAGGAAAACTATATAAGTTTAGAGCGTAAAACTGTGACACGCGAACATTTGTCCGGAGTAATAAAACGAGAAATTGGATTAAATGGTCATAGTGCAGCAGCTTTGGTGGATCAAATTATAGAATTGATGGTTCAGGCTATTATGCAAGAAAGAGAAGTACAAATACGTTTGTTTGGAAGTTTTCATAATTGTAAGAAAGAGGCGAGGGTAGGGCGAAATCCTAAGACTATGGCTAGTGCAGTGATACCAGAACGAAGAGTAGTTCGTTTCAAAATTGCCCCGAGTTTGAAACGTCGTATTAACGAAAATGTAAATTATATAATGGCTGAAGAGGACTAATAAATATTAATATGCTCACATATGATCGCTTATTGAATAACTTTTCCATTTCCTTTTTTCTTTCCAAAAATATGGTGCTCAATACATTCAATCATCATTCCCGCAATATCTTTGCCGGTAGTATGTTCTATCCCTTCAAGGCCAGGGGAGGAATTAACTTCTAAAATTTTCGGCCCTTCAGAAGAAATTATAATATCTACTCCAGCTACTTTCAAACCAAGGACATCTGTTGCAGCAAGTGCCATGCGCTTTTCTTCACGTCCAAGTTTAATGGGCTTAGAAGTACCTCCTAAATGCAAATTTGCACGGAATTCATCATCTGCAGCACTACGTTCCATAGCTCCTACTACTTTGCCATCAATAACAAAGCAGCGTATGTCCTTACCTTTAGACTCCTTAATAAATTCCTGCACTAGAATGTTAGCCTTAAGGCTTTTAAAAGCATTGATTACGCTTTCTGCAGCCTTGTTAGTTTCAGCAAGAACCACTCCCATGCCTTGAGTTCCTTCTAAAAGCTTAACCACTAGGGGGGCTCCTCCTACCATCTTAATAACGTGCTTAGTATCTTCTGGAGAGTTAGCAAAGCCAGTAATTGGCATATTTATACCACGGCTAGCTAGAGCCTGCATTGACAATAGCTTATCTCGTGATTTGGTTATTCCTCCTGCTTCATTGAGGCAGAAGGCACCTATAGCTTGGAACTGCCGAGTAAGCGCGCAACCATAAAAGGTTACGGAGGGCCGCAAGCGTGGAATAACGGCATCAATTTTTTCCAGCCTCTCACCACCTCTATAATATATCTCAGGTCTACCATGGCTGATATTCATATAACAGTTGCGGACATTGATGAATATCATATTATGTCCGCGCATGGTTCCTGCCTGCATCAAGCGATGGTTAGAATATAAATTAGGATCTGATGCCAAAACAACGATATTCAAAGCCTTGTCTCCCTCTAGCTTCTGATTATAGAATTGCATAGCATCAAAATCTGTTAAATGACGAGCAGTGAAAGTAGCATCTGGATCAACCAGTAGACGTCCCTGCATAGCTTCACGTCCCAGCAGCATACGATAGCCCATGAAGTCACGGTTAGTTAAGGTAATCTCAATATCCCAAACATGCTCCCCTAACTTTACTGGGGTTATAATTACCATGCGCCTTTCAATCTCGCCATTTGAGCTCTTAACCGTGCGGTGATCGACTAACTTTGCCGTGCAGGTGCGCATAATTTGGCGGTTATGTTGCAGCGGATGGATGTCAAATCTTACCCATTCCTCCGTTCCTTCCTTATATATGTGTATATTAAAAGCATGTAAGGCTGAAGTTTTAGCGCCTGAATCAACTTTAGCTTTGGTTGCAGGTAGATCAAGTTCCGGTAGTTCTACCCACTCTTCGCGGCCAATTACAAATTTATCACTCATTATATATATGTCTCTTCTTATAATTGTATGTTTGCTGATAGCACAGTGGCATAGATTACGTCAAGTACATAATCTATAATAGGCTACTCATCCATATAGGGTGCAGCAAAAATATCATCAGTAGCATATTTAGGTTTCTTCTTAATTTCTTCTTTAAGATATCCTAAGCGTTCTTGAATGAAGTAATTCATGAAATTAATCTCGCCTTGCGAATAATTATTATATTTGTTGGCTAGATCTTTGACTATAGCTAAAGCCTGCTCTCGCTCACCCATTTTTTCTAGAACGAAAATTGGCATTTGCTGGGCCCAACGTGGCATTTTTTCGTACGGAGTTGCTGCTAGCTTATATGCCAAGCGCAGGGCTAAGGGCCGATCTTCCATTTTATTTAAAGCAAGATGTACTGCTTGAGCTAGCCACCACCAATTTTCTACAGGGCTTTGGTCGTACCTTTTTTCTAAATATTCGATAATATATTGATTATCCGCAGGGCGCTGAGTATTACTATAATAATAGCTACTTATAGCTGGCAAAAAATTAGACTGAGAATCAAAGTCATCCATAAACATCATCCAATCTCTAAGTAGCTCATAGTTATAGTCGCGCAGTGCTGTAAAGCGGCCGAAAGAGTCTCCCGCATTCTGCAGCTGAATTGCAGCAATGCGGAAATAAAGCTGATCATCACCTATACTGGAAAGTTTTGCCTCAACACTTGAAGGTACTTGATCTAGTAAGCCTAATCGCGGCAGGTATTGATTGGTTTGAGACCACACCGCAACTTGCATTACTAATAACCCAATAACCCATACGCTTGAGCGCTCCATAACCGCCATAATAAAACCTTTTCTTTAAAATTGCTTACGCTTTAGATCAAATACTGTCATAGCTAATATAAAAGGTATGTATAATATTGCTGCTGCTATACACCACATAGTGCCCTGCAGGTCCCGTACTCCGTATATTAGCCATTCGCTTTGTGTCAACATATCAAAACGCGGCAATACTATGCTTACGCTCTTAATAATCACCCCTGCAACTTTCATAAATATTGGGGTTTTTGATATTAATACGTGACCTTTAGCCATAAAAAGAAAGAAGCCAATAAGCCGGGCCAAGAAGTAAAAGGCAAAGACTGTCATGGTTGCAAAAACGGCACTACGAGTTAGTAAAGCAATAAACAGAGCAAAAGCGGAAATAGTTAAGGTTTCTACATATAAGCTTGCTCCCCAAGCTATTAGCCAGCCCCAGGAAATCTTTTCATAGTGCAACAATTGGGCCGTTAGAACAAAGAAGCAGGTTGCAGCTACTATAAAGGCTGCAAGAATTGCAAAGCCACCAAAGTATGCTAGTACGAACTGCGGTCGGGAAAGAGGGCGTGAGAGCAACAACTCAATCTCTTTACTCTCCATAGCACGCTGTACTTGGAAACAAATGAATAGGATCATGCCACTTGCAGCAATTAGGCGACCGGCTGCTGCTGCACATGCTACAGCTGTTTGGCCCTGTTCTACTAAGCTAGTACTGCCTAAAAACATAGAGAGCCCCACAGTAGTAGCTAGCAAGATTATAACTGCCCAAAATAGCCAGTCACGACATGCGGTTAGAACAGTGTATTTTACAATTATACTATGAGTTTTAAACCCTGCCATTTTTTGCTCCGCCTCGTTTTATAATTACTACAGTATGGGCTATATAATCATGCAGCGCGCGATTGCGAGGAGTGAAATGCATGATAATAAAGCCCATGCATGCCACTAAGGTAGATATAATATACCCAAAGTAACGCATTATTCCCTGTCTTAAGCCGATAGGCTGCCCTGATGTTGCATCTACAATAACGCACCTTGTCAGCATCTTGCCTGGTGTGGCCCCGCGCTTTACCCAAAATCCCACAGCATAGAGGGCTATAATAAGTATAGTTATACTCTGACACAGCAGATATTTAAGAATGTACCCTTCGGCACTTAGATAATTAATCAAGGAGATAAGATCCATCTTGTTATCTGGAGTGGGATTCATCTTTTGATATTCTGCTACAAGATATGCAAAATTTCTGTGGCCAAACATCAAAGCGTCTAGGAGTAGACTGCAGGGCATCAGTATTAGAGAAAGTATAGTAATATCTACTAACGCTCCTAGCATTCTGCGATGAGCTGTGGCGTATTCCACGTCTACTAGAGGATCTTCTGTAACTTGTTTATCTACAATACCATGATCTAGCGGCTCAGTTACTTCTTGTGTTGCCATATTACAAATTTATAAATTTCTTACCTCCCATATATTGCTGTAAGTTATCGGGAATTGCAATACTCCCGTCAGCATTTTGATAGTTTTCCATGATGGCAACTATTGTACGGCCTATAGGCAAGCCAGAGCCATTTAGAGTATGAACAAAATAATTTTTTTGTGAAGTATAGTCTTTATAGCGTGCCTTCAGCCTTCGGGCTTGGAAGTCAGTGCAATTAGAGCAGCTTGATATCTCTCTATAACGCTGTTGTGCTGGTAACCATACTTCTATGTCATATGTTTTAGCTGCAGCAAAGCCTAGATCCCCTGTACAAAGTGCCATCACTCTATAGGGTAACTCTAATCTGTTTAATATTTCTTCAGCACAAGAGGTCATCCTCTCATGTTCTTCAACTGAGTCATGTGGACGAGTAATACTTACCATCTCTACTTTATGGAATTGGTGTAAGCGGATCATGCCTCTAGTATCTTGACCTGCGCTTCCTGCTTCTGAGCGATAGCAGGGGGTGTAGGCAGTGAAACGCAAAGGCAGCTCTAATTCTGGGATTATGGTATTTGCCACCATATTTGTTAGAGACACTTCGCTAGTTGGTATGAGGCGCAGGCCTTCACGTGTCCGGAATGACTCTTCATCAAATTTAGGTAGTTGCCCCACACCAAACATAGCTTCGTCCTTAACTAGGGTAGGAGGTGAAATTTCGGTATAGCCAAATTCATTGGTATGAATATCTAGCATAAAATTAGCTAACGCCCGCTCTAGGCGCGCTAAGTCTTTTTTTAGAATAACAAAGCGCGAGCCAGACATAGCAGCAGCGGTTTTAAAGTCCATTTGGCCTAGTTGCTCACCAAGCTCATAATGGTGCTTTGGAGTGAAATTAAATACAGGAGGCTTGCCGTAATTGCGAACTTCTACATTGCTGTCAGCATCTTTCCCTCGTGGCACATCTTGTGCTGGATGGTTGGGTATTAATGCCAAGATATTATGTAGTTGTTCCTGTAGCTCTAGAGTACGCGCCTCAATGCTAGGTATAGCAGATTTTAATTGCTCTGCTTCTGCCACTATATGTGTGCTATCCTCGCCGCGTGACTTTAACTGGCCGACTTGCCTAGCTATTTCATTGCGCCTGGCCTGGAGTTCCTGCAGTTTTTGCTGCTGTTGAAGTAGCTCTATGTCTATAGCTATAATAGAAGCAGACTGTGGCTTCATGCCACGTGCAATTAAGCCGTTATCAAATTGCTCAGGGCTTTCTCGTATAAATTTTATATCCATGTTCTTTCCTGCTAAATATTTTATTCAAGGTGGATCATGACGCTGACTAAGTGCTCAAAGAATTGCCCCATTATGCTGCCCATATAAGAAAAAGATAAAAGCAGAGTCAAAAACACTGCTATAATCTTAGGTACAAATGACAAGGTAGGTTCTTGAATTTGTGTAAGCGCTTGCAGCAAGGAAATAGACACCCCTACAATCAGTGCAACCATAAGGGTTGGAAGGGCAAGCTTAAGCAATACCCATAGTGCTTCGCGTCCTATTTCTATTACCCCCAGAGATTCCACCTATTTATCCTATAACTAATTTAGCTCAGCTTCAGCAGCACGTTGTGTAAACATACCAGCAAAGTCTAGTTTTTCTAGAACTATTGGGCTAAATCCACTTTCACGTGTCAAGTTTGCAATAACCATAACTGCGTATGGATACAGCATCTCTACTGCATCTACCAGTAAGATACGACGAATGTCATCTTCTGGGGTAGTAGGTGCTACTTCAATTAAACCTTCATAGCGAAGTTCTATAAGCATTACCAGGTCTTCTGGGCCTGCTTCTACCTTTACGCGTAGCTTAAGGCCTACGATAAAAGCGTGCTCCCCAACTTCATGAGCTTCAACATCAAAACCATATGAGACTGCCATTTCTCCACTACCAGAAAGTAGATGTTGGTTTACGTTGAAAGTTTCAAATGAGAGATCCGCAATATAGCTGTGATGCCTTATAAACTTTTGTCCTTCTATAGTGTCGTGTTCGTGGCCGTTAGGCTTTTTGCTTGCTGCCATATTCTATTCTCCTAATGGTTCATGTTATATCAACTCTCAGCTAAAACAGTACAAGGAGCAACAGCGATGTGTAGTAAAATCTACATGAGCGAGGAGCGACGCTGTAATCTTTTAGCTGAGAGTTGGTATGGTACCGCTTGGAATCTAGCACAGGGCTGCTGCTATAGTCAATATGCCCTTTTATACCATTTTCGCGTCAGTATATTTAATACAAGCATCTCAAAGATATGCCAAAATTCCACAAAAATTCTTGCTTCAAATGTTGGCTTATTTCCTAAACTTGGTGTTATGACAATTCATCATATTGTATTTTTTATAAATACCTTCGTGTAAATAACGCCGATTTTGGATTGGATAAGCTATGCGATGGCTTAAAAGTGGCAATTATAGCGCTTTTGCGAGCCATATTTAGATGGCACGGCAATCCATAAGCACTCGTGGATGGCCCACGCCTCTTAACATAGGCTCGCCATGACGATTTTTATGCGCTAGGCTAATCCAAAGTTCGTGTTTGAAGCTCTGGCATTTGTGTCTTAATGTATTCACTTGCGATACCATTAAGTCTATCCATCAGCCCCTGGCCACCGCCTGTAGTGTCGATGTAGTGCTCTTTCACAGTCGAGTGCAATTTTACTGCAGCTGCAATAAAGGCAGCCCCTCCAATTAAAGCTGCTACGGCAAAAGCTGCAGCAAAGTAAGGGTTGATGCCGCTTACTGCGCTGACAAAGCCCTCAAATGAAGCATCTCCAAGTGCAGATATAACGGAATTTACTTGCACTCCCATCATCTGCTCAGTAAGAACCCCACTTGCTACTGCAGCTGCGGTGGCACCTACTGGCACACCTATAATTCCGCCAATGGCGAGAGTTGCGTCTAGTATACCCAAGGCTGCATTGGATACTCCCCTTGTGACCCACTCGGCTTGCCACTTACCAGTGCCTGCTTTGGATAAGCTATCCAAAGCTTTTAGCTGGCATTCTGCCGCTTTTATTTCATTCCTCTTCATCTCGGGGGTGTATTCTTGGGAGATGGGTTTATCTTTCAAAGCTTTTATTTCATGTCCCTTTATTATATGGCCTCGATCATATAAATAGTTACTAGTTAAAATAAGCACCTGCAACATCTTTTTATGCTCTGTACGTTCTGTCTCTTGCAATGTTATTTCGTTGCTGTTATTTTTTGCTGTATCAATATTGTTCTTGAGAAATAAAGTAATGTCAGAGAGAGATGCGTTACCAGAGTTTTTTAGGGCACCTAATATTTCATCTAGGTGATAATAGTGTTTAGTAATATCCTCGTGGATATCAAATGTAAAATTATCAGGAATCTTTTTATCTTTAAACTCAAAGCTATCAAAAATTTTCGTGTAATCTTCGCAAAACTTTGCTTCAAGTTTGCTTAATTCGGTCTTTAGCTTTGTAGTTTGGTTTAGAGTGTTGAGACTAAATCCAAATTGCTTGTGCATGCTGTCTAAAAGAATGCTTTCAATATTTTTTTCACCTGTTGGGTCCAGTTCCTTTGCAAGTAGCTCTGCAGATTTCTCCATGGCGCGATATGCATTACACAGCCGGCCATAGTCGCCTTCTACTCCCTTACATACTTTATCCAAATGATTCTTGGTCTTGCTGACACTTAGCTGCACGTTAGATTTTGCTGCAGTCAAACCAAGCTTTTTCTGCAGATTTGTAATTTTATTATATCCTTTTTTCCATGCTGGAATACAGCTTACTCCAGCAGCGATACCTTTTTTTGCTATTGTTTCTGGGGTTGTTTGGGCATTAGTACTCTTTTTTATTTCCGTACGCAAATCTTGAAAGGCAGTAATTTCCTCCTTCTCTAATTCTTCTAGATTCTTAGAATTTATTTGTGATAACTGAGTTTTACTTTCAATTACTTTCAATTTATTGATGGTTTCTTGCTGCTTTGTTTTTGCATCGGTAGCTAAAGTACTATCTACGCTTTCTAATATCTGGAGTAGGGTCTCAAAATCAGTAGAGCTTGAAATTCTGCCTTTACTTACTAAATCTGCTGCGTCTGCTACTTTACTATCTTCTGCAATTAAAGATAGAGCGGTTCGCAGCTTATACTGCGATTGTGATTCGTTGATACGCTTTACTTCTTGGGGCTTATTAAGTATAGTAAGAGCATCTATTATAAGCGGCACTGCCGCGTTACCCAAATTTTCGAGTAACGGAGCTTTTTTCTCTAGAGATTTTTTTGAGTATCTAGCCTTCGTAGCGTTAGCGAGATTTTCTGCGGCTGATTCTTCTTGAGATGTGTGCGGTAGTGATGCTCCCAAATCATTTAAAGGCTTGCAAAGTTCATCAACCTCTTGCTTGATTGCTTGTACTTCAGACTTGCTTTTTTTTGTCTATATCCTTGGTTTTTGCCTCAACCACTTGGCTAACAGCCTGCGCCTGCAGAGCGTAAGCTCCAGCAGTCCTCACTTGCAGCTCTAACAAGAGGCTCTGACTTTGCTTTGGATCTTGAGTAGATTCAACTTCTGCTTCTTGCTGCACCATATTTTGTTGTAGAGTAGTACAAATATCCTGAATATCGGCAAGATTAAAGCTTTTTGATATAGTGATATCTGTGCCTTCTAAATTATACACACTATCTTTAAGATCACCGGACCAATCCTTCTTACCATCACTTAACATATGGCTTATCAGCTCTGACTGTTGTTCGTTGCTTAGTGACTTGAAATCTTCAGCATTCTTTATCCTCATGGCTTACTCCATCTTATGTTTAAGATTGTGTACACGAAAGATCCTCCCCTTGCGCAACACTATATAATTTCTATCATACCAGATTTTATATCATGCGCAATAATATAGTGCCATAAAAGTATATATAATACAATTAGTAAGTAAAATTTTTAACTTACTATCAAAATATAAATTAGGGATAGTAGGCCCATAAATAGGATGCTTCGTAGCATGACATAAAGAAATGGGAAATGGGTCAGATAAAGAGTCTATAATCTAGCCAGGGAGCCACTAATTTTATCTATCTCTTCGGCAATGCTGGAATCGGTCATCATTTTCTGTTCAAGAGACTTAATAGAATATATAACCGTGGCATGGTCACGTTTTCCTAAGTGTACGCCTATTTCATGCAGGCTTCTGCTTGTCATCTTTTTACAAAGCAAGGCTGCTACTTGCCGTGGGCGTACAAACCTAGCGGTGCGGCTTTTTGAAGTTAATTCCACCCTGGTGATGCCATAAAAGTCTACCACAGTCTCTATAATACGATCTATGCTAGACATAACCTCATGAGCATTTAAGCAATCCTTTAATACATTTTTTGCTAGGTCTATACTAATTGCTTGCTGTGCTATTTCTGCAAAGGCCACTAGCTTATGCAGGGAAGCTTCCAGCTCACGTACGGATGCTGTAACGTTGGTGGCAACAAACTCCAGCACGTCATACGGAATGTTGCGTTTCATAACATTAGCTTTTGACTGAACTATACGTAGGCGCATCTCCAGATCCGGTGCCTTGATATCTACTACCATACCGCCACATAGACGAGACTTGGTGCGATTATCAATATCTAACCCATAAGGAGAGCGATCCGCAGCTATTACTACTGTTTTACCAGCCTCAATAAAAGCATTAAGAGTGTTAGCAAATTCTTGTTGAGTTGCGGCCTTACCGCATAGGAATTGTATATCATCTACCAATAATATGTCTAGCGAGCGTAGGCTGTCACGAAACACCACTACTTTTGAATGTTTTACTGCTACGATATATTGATGCATAAAACGTTCTGCACTTAAGTATAACACACGGCGATCTGGACAGCGAGTTGCCACGTAGTGTGAAATAGCCTGCATCAAATGGGTTTTACCCATTCCTACAGCGCCATGTATATAAAGAGAATTGCTAGCAGCACTGATATGCTGTCCGGCAGCAACGCCTTGGGCTGCTACATAAGCAAGCATGTTACTTGGGCTAGTGACAAAGCTTTCAAAAGTGAATCTAGTATCTAGGATGTGACTTAGTTGTGTACTTAGCTCATTATCATTATGAGCAGGGGCATCTGCTGCGTTGGAAGCCGCATCCCCAGTTTTAGCTTGCACTCGTATGTCGAAGATACGAATGCTACTATCTTCGTGCAGCAACACTTGCTTGATTTTGGAGTAATAATTGGTGATGATCCACTCGCGTATAAAACGGCTTGGTACTACAACGCATAGGGTGTCACCTCGGCGTTCAACAAATAGCATATGTTGAAACCATGATGCGAAAGAGGCTTCTCCATGCTCTTCACGCATCCTGTTTAAGACGCGGCGCCACAAGTCCATGTCGGGTATGTGAGATTGGTGTTGCTGTGCTATCTCGCTATGAGGATCCATTAGCATTTTAATTTTGCCTCCACGGTAAATTTTCTGTTTTCCATCCTGTCACTGTACCGCGGTGCCCAGCTTTATCGCAGTCTCCTTCAAATCCCCCCACAACGTTGTAGCAATACATATAACCGTATTGCAGCATTGTAGCTGCTGCCTCTGCTGATCTGCCACCTGTGCGGCATAAGAACATAAGGTGAGTTTGTCGGTTTGGCACTTTCTGTTCAAGTAACTCTACAAAACTTGGGTTCAAGTCCATACCAGGATATAGGCGCCATGGTAGCAGAATTGGCTTACGGCTTACCATAGTTAGGTCGGGCAGGCCAACAAATGCCCACTCGGGTTCAGTGCGCACATCAATAAGCTGGGCATCAGTGTGTTTCTGCAGTAGATGCCAAGCTTGTGTTGGCGTGATGCTTTGTAAGTTATTCATAACCATTGCTCAAAAATGACAAGATCCATTGCCCCTTCTTTAGTTTATGCTGCCCAATCATTTTATTAGATAGAACGAACTTACCCAAAAGGGGTAGAGTTATTTTTGACCTATATCATCGCATTCGTAAAGCTCATTTTATACTTCCACATGCAAATAAAAATGTTGACATTGTGAGAGAGCCTAAAGGCGTAACAAGCCAGCGTTATGTAGCCTTTGTACCACACTATGCTATAAAAGTGTAGTATATTTTTTTGCTATAACAGAGTGGGATTATAGCTTCAAGCTTTACAAGAAATTTAATATACAAACAAAATAAAGGGGGGTAAGTAACAATATAATTGAAGACTGACGATATTGATTATACCAAGTTTAGGAAATGAGTGCATAGTTATTTCCTAAAGGTAGTTGTTTAGTTGAGTGGACGAAAACAGCATTGTTACCAAGCCTAAAAAGGCCAGGTACGCCTGGTGGAGGCTGAACAGATACGCATGAAATGCAGAGATTTATAGGACCTAAACCACACAGTGAACGGATACCTAATATTTCTGGCCTAAGTTGACTCCATATGGTTTAGAGACACCTTTTTGTAACTTGCCTTGTTGCGGTCCCTCACCATCGATAAAATTACGGTTAAGCAAGGCTTGAGTAACGATCCATCCTTTTGATACTATATCATGATGCAACTGTATCGCGGCTAGCTGTATTACTTTTATATCGTCTTTTTGATTTGCCAATGGTCCTTCTGTGTCTATTTCCATACGGATGCGATGTATATCACGTATTTCTGGATCGCCGATAGTTGGGTATACTTCGGTGCCTCTATTGGTAAGGCGTATTAGCTTGAAGCCATGCTGTGTAGCAAGGGGGGACACCTCTTCAACTATATTTAGATATAAACATTGGATAAGTGTCTTACTAATAGTGGCAAACTCTGCCAACTGCTGATTTGCAGTGTATGCGTTTTGCTGCAAAAAATCTTCTCTAAACCGTTCCATAAGATTAATGTCAAACTTCCACTTCTCCAGCACCTGTTGTAAAGTAAGGGTTGTATCTTCAGCCGTCACTGACAAATATTCACTTAAATATTTTGATGTATACTCAATATAGCTGCGTATATCTTGAACACTGCCAAAATGCTGATCGTTAATCATAGAATGTGGATCAATCTGAGTCATTTCTATAAATCTGGACAGTAGCTCAGGTTTAAGTTGTGAGGAGAGAGCACCCACTGCGCTGGCGAAAACTGTCTCCATACCTGTGTCTTCGATAAATATATCAAACCCTTGAACCTCAGTGTGGCTACGTATTGAATGAGGAGGCAAATTACGTCTTAGCTTGGCCACCCATTCTGCTGTACCTGGCGTTTCCATAGTAACAGCGGCACGATAGGATCGCATCTTATTACGTAGCTTCCCATCATCCATCAAATCTTTTATCTCAGCAGTAGGGTTAGCTTTTTTCCGTCTTTGTAGCTCTACTATTTCATCTATGACCTTCTGGCTAAATTCTTTAGTTCCTAAGCGCATAGATTCTACCGCTATGCGTAAAGCTTTTGCGCTTTCCTGTTGGTAAAGGCTGGGCTTGACATCCGCAGTATAATAACCCTTCTGTAGCACTGTGAGAATTGCGGCTTTAATTAGCTCCCCGCCTTGTAGGTTTTTTTCTCCTCCAATATGAATTAGCATTTCTGACGCTGCATCTATAAGTGCTATGGGATTTGCTAGGTTGCCTTGAGGAGACTTTTGACTGCCTCTGGCTATATCATCGGCAGTGCCACCCATAGTTTCAAACATAGAGATTTTCCCAATGTTATTAGAGCTTACAAATCCTACTCCTCCTGTTACTTGTGCTGCTATGTCCGAGCCAATATCTCCAAACATATTAGTAGTCACCACCACGTCAAAACCTAAGGGTGAGGCAGCAATCTTAGCTAAGCCATCATCGATAATATGGAAGTCAGATTCTATACCATACTCCTTATAACGTGCTGCGACTTCCATAAAAATGGATTTGAACATGCCCCCAGTAATCTTTAATATGTTGGGTTTTTCTAGACCGGATACCTTCTTGCGCCCCTCCTTTAAGGCAGATTCAAAGGCAGCAACAATAATCTTTTCGCATCCCTGAGGGGTGATGTGTCGCTGCGCTTGTAAATAATTACGGCTTAGGCGATGCTCTACCTGAGCATAGAGGTCTTCTACATTTTCGCGCACAAACAAAATGTCAGCCCCATTATGCACAGCTGGAATAACCGGATCCAGCGAGACACAGCGCCTTAAGTTAGCATATTCTTCAAACATCTTGCGTAGAGTGACATTGCGACTTGGTTCATCACCACTATCTAAGGTGCGTAAAGCCCCTTTTAGTACCGCTGCAGCAGTTGCGGCTTTTTCTAAAGTAAAATGCTCTTTACGCGCCACTTCGGCATCTAAGAGAGCTTTTTCCTCTTCAGTAAGGCTGGCTATTAAGGCTTTATAATAGTCCTTATAACCCCGTTGATCTAAAATTGTTTTGATGCGATTTTCTGTGTCTTTCTCACTGTAGCCTAAAAAGCGTAATAATTGTGGGGCATCTGGATAGCCAAGCTGTATATCTTCGCCTTCAATAAATTGTACATCAGCTCCTGTGGCCATGATTATAGCTTTGGTCACTTCCATACATTCTGGGCCAATACCCTGGCCTGGTACTATTACTACTTTATGTAGGTTTGAATCTTTGTGGCTTGATGGCATATATGATTTCCCATAATATGTTGCTTATTATTTTAATAATAATGTATATAGGTGCAATTGTCTAGTTTTGTATTAGACGAAAGAGGGCAGGGCTAATACCAAGTTTGCCTAGTGCTGGTAGGTAGCTATTCAGAATAAGTCTGACCATAATGGCATCAAAGGGTAAGTTTCCGCTTGCCATTTTATTCAAGCTTGCTAGTATGGCAGCCGTTGGAGAGATGGCCGAGTGGCTGAAGGCGCTCCCCTGCTAAGGGAGTATAGGAGCTTTAACTTCTATCGAGGGTTCGAATCCCTCTCTCTCCGCCAGATTTTTGAGAAATAACTTTTCTCACCGTCATTGCGAGCATAGCGAAACAATCCAGAAACCCTAGTATTTGCTGGCTTTCCAGCGCTTTGGTTTAGCGTTAGATCCGTACCTCACTTTCTCCAATTTTGCCATTTTACCCCCAAAATCTCCATTTTTGCGCTCTCCATCTCCGATACATGCGAACACTCTGGGTGAAGGTACGCATGTCCTCAAAGCCTTGATTTACCTAGGTTTCAGGGGATTGCCGTTTTTTGATGCTTCACTTTTTAGAGAATGAAAACCGGAGTAGTAAGCGGGATTCGAAACAATCATTTATTACATTTCAACAAAGCCTTAACTATAAGCTCACTTGTTTGAATTACATTAATAAAGGAAGGTAAGTTTTGATGATGTACGGTATCTGTTATAAAGAATTCAGCAAATCCTGCTCGGCTTATTATATCTATGCAGTTTTCAGAAAAGACGGCATGGGTAATGCAAGCATTTACTGAGTTTGCGCCACTTTGCATTAAAAGCTTCCCTGCTTCGCATAGAGTACCGCCGGTATCTGCTATGTCATCTATAATAATACAATCCTTCCCTATAACATTGCCTATTACTTCAGACATAGTGCACTTGCCCTCAAGGTCACGCGTCTTGTTAATTATGGCAAGGTCAGTTCCGAGCTTTGAGGCTAGTACTCTGGCTCTTGGCAAGCCGCCAATATCTGGGGAGATAACCATATAATTACTATTTTTCTGCAATACGTTGACAAAAAGATCTGTCGGGTCAAGATTCTTAACTCCAATCTTAAAAAACCCTTCAGACTGCTTTGAATGCATATCAATAGTCACAACTTTATCAACACCGCTAGTTTCAACAAGCCTTGCAACTAAGCTTGCTGATATCGGGCCATATTGGTAGGATGGCCTATCTTGCCTGCTATAGCCTAAATATGGAATAACTGCAGTAATACTATTGCAACCGGCTCTTTTCGCTGTATCTGCAAGTAATAATAGCTCCATCAGGTAATCGTTCACTGGTCTAGTTGTAGATTGCAATATGACCACATCTTCGCTATGTAGATCCTTGTTTACTTGAATTTTCAGCTCTTGATCCGCAAATTTCTTGGTATTTGCAATAATGCAATCACATCCAAGTTTGCCTGCTATCTGCTGAGCAAGGATTGGATGACTGCTTCCTCCAATGATTATCATAAACTACCTCCATGTATAATATCCGCAAATTCTTTTGCTTTATCTTCGAACGCACCTATCCCAGAGGTTTCGAGTGTTGAAACCAGTTTACTCCCTATAATCACCCCATCGGCAATGTGACTCACATATTTCGCTTGTTCTATTGATGATATGCCAAATCCTACTGCTATTTTTGTATTAGTTATGGTTTTACGTAAATCATGCATCTCCTCCTCTAAAGTATTCGATAAATCTTGCTGGATGCCAGTAACAGACAGTCTAGAGATATAATAAATAAAGCTTGGCTGGAGCTTTATATAAATAGGCAGCCTTGCTGGATCTGTTGTGGGCGATACAAGCAACACAATTTCTAGTCCAACTTCTTGAAGCATAGCGTAAAAATCCTCACCTTCTTCCGGTGGAAGATCTACAACTAGCACTCCATCTATCCCAGCTGCTTTAGCTTGGTGACAAAATTTATCGTAACCGAAAGCCAAGATCGGATTAAGGTAAGTAAAAAGTATGATCGGTGTTTTGCAACCAAGATCCCTTATTGATTGTACTTGCGTGAATACTTCACCAAGGTTCATACCATTTCCTATAGCGAGTTCAGCAGCTCTTTGGTTCACAGGGCCATCAGCAATAGGATCAGAAAATGGTACTCCAAGCTCTATTATATCAGCCCCAGCTCGTGCAAGGGCCATAACAGCTTTTGTTGATGCTTCTAAATTAGGATGTCCAGCCATAATAAATGGGATGAATATGGACTTATGTTTGTCAAATGCCGCTTTTATCATTTTTATCCTCCAAATAGGTTGCTAATGTTTCTACATCCTTATCTCCTCTACCAGAAAGCCCTATGAGCATTACGTAACTTTGCGGCAAAAGTGGGGCTGCTTTGATAGCATAAGCTATAGCGTGCGCGCTCTCTAATGCTGGAATAATTCCCTCTAGCTTTGCGAGCGTAAAGGCGGCATGCAAAGCTTCTTGGTCTGTTGCATAAGTATATTGAACACGTTCTATATCATGCAAATAAGCATGTTCTGGCCCTACACTTGGATAATCAAGCCCTGCCGAAACGCTATGCGTATTGCTAACATTTCCATGGTCGTCTTGCAAAAGATAGCTCTTAGTCCCTTGTAGCACACCTGGTTTTCCGCCATTAAATCTGGCCGCATGCTCCCCGAGATGTGAGCCAATACCCCCAGCTTCAATTCCAGTCATTTTTACTTGCAAATCTTCTAAAAATGGATGAAATAAGCCAATAGAATTGCTACCTCCACCAACACACGCAACCAATTCATCTGGCAACTTACCAATCATCTCCAATATTTGTTTCCTCGCTTCAATTCCGATAATTCTTTGAAAATCTCGCACTATTGTAGGATAAGGATGTGGCCCTAGCGCTGAGCCTAGAACATAGTAGCTATCTTTAATATTACTAACCCAATCACGCATCGCTTCAGATGTCGCATCCTTAAGGGTTTTAGAGCCATTATGTACCGCCCGCACTTCCGCCCCCAATATCTGCATGCGTACTACATTAAGGTGCTGCCGCTGGATATCTACAGCTCCCATATAAACAACACATTCCATGCCGAGTAAGCTTGCTATAGTTGCTGTTGCAACTCCATGCTGCCCTGCGCCAGTCTCTGCTATCAGCCTGCGTTTACCCATATGTTTTGCAAGTAGTCCTTGGCCAACTGTATTGTTGATTTTATGTGCGCCAGTATGGGTTAAATCTTCACGTTTTAGATATATTCGCGCACCACCCAGGTGCTGGGTTAGACTTTTTGCAAAGTATAATGGGGTTGGCCTGCCCACGAAGTGCGTGAGCAAATCTTGCAGCTCTTGCTGAAAATTCGCATCATGTTGCAGTTTTAAGTACGCTGCTTCCAATTCTGCAAGTGGCGCTATTAATGTTTCAGGAGCATAAGCACCACCATATTCCCCAAAATATCCTTTTTTATTTGACATTTTCACACCTCATTAAAAATTCTTTTACTGCTACTGGGTTTTTACTTCCAGGCCGCTCTTCAACCCCGCTTGCTACATCAACCGCGAATGGCTGCACATATTTTATGGCTGCCAGGGCATTCGAACTATTTAACCCACCGGCTAAAATAAGCTTGTAGTCTTTAGCAAGCTCTCTGGCCAAATCCCAATTAGCAAGCCTGCCAGTACCACCAAGCAACCCATCCTGCTGTTTCGGGGCATCGAGTAATATAAACCCATATTCTTGGAGTATTTGAGCTTCAGGCAACTCATCTTTAGATGAGGCTTGTAAAGCTAATATAAGGCGCCTTTTATCCAAAGGTAATTTTGGGTTTGGTTGATATATCTGAGCCAGATCAAGAAACTCTAAAGCATCTAACATCTCATCTTTGGAATAATCGATCATAATTCCCACTTTTATAATATGCGTTGATAATTGGGAAGTAATTTCTCTAGCTTTTTTAAGCGAAACATAACGCGGGGATTGTTGATGAAAATTAAATCCAATTGCCCATGCTCCATTATTCGCAGCAAATAATGCATCTTCTAGATTAGTTATTCCACAGATTTTAGCTTTCATTACATACCTCAGATATCAATTTTTGTAGCTCAATGCCAGGATCCTCATGCTTCATTAATGACGAACCAATTAGAAATCCGTCAAATCCAATATTCATCATCTCTTGAATTTGCACAGCGTTATCTATGCCACTTTCGCATATAACATAACAATTATCTGGAATATGTTTTATTAAATTCCGAGAAGTATCTAGACTGATCTCTAGCGTTTGCAGATTCCTGTTATTAATCCCGATAACATGAGGGGAAACCTGCAAAGCTTGTTCCAATTCCAAAGCATCATGCACTTCTATAATCGGTGTAAGGCCTAAATGCAGAGAATAGTCATAAAGCTCCTTTAGCAAGCCTTCCTCCAAGAATGCCGCGATAAGCAATACTGCATTAGCACCATATAAAAGCCCTTGCGCTATCTGTTTTTTGCTTAAAACAAAGTCTTTGAGTAAGATATGAGATTTAGGATGAGCAGCTTTGATATCTTTAATGAAATCTATACTGCCTTTGAAATAATCAGGCTCAGCTAACACTGAAAGAGCAGCAGCGCCTACGCTTAGATAGCTTGAGGCAATATCAACATGGTTTAACTGGCCTGGATATATTTGACCACGAGAAGGGCTTGCAAATTTTACTTCGCTAATAATTATAGGTTTTGAAGGTGCAGTGAATATCTTGCAGAAATCCAGTGTATTTGGCATTTCTATGAGGCTATCAGGCATTAACTCAACCCTTCTTTCGACATGCGACCTAATTTTTTCTAAAAAATTTACACTCATATTGAACCTCTGATTTTATTTAACAATGTAATAGCTTTGCCCTGTTTTACGGCGTCTTTAGCTAGCAATATACCATCTGCAATACTGGTGGATTTTCCAGCAACGTATAATCCAGCCGCAGCATTGAGAAGTACAATATCTAATTTAGGACCATTAATTGTGCCAGATAATATGTCACAAATAAGGGTTGCGTTTTCGGCAGCATCTCCTCCTCGTACATCAGAAAGCTCTGCTTTAGAAAAACCAAAATCCTCAGGATTGAGATTATATTCTTTTATATCTATACCTTTAATCTCAATTACATGAGTGTTACTGCTTATACTGATCTCATCTAGGCCATCATCCGAATACACAACGAGCGCATGATTAACACTTTGCGCTGCAAGCACTTTTGCTACTTTTTGCACTAAATCCTTACGATACACACCTATGACGCATCTTTTTGGCCGCATAGGATTGAGAAGGGGGCCTATGATATTAAAAATGGTTGGAAATCCAAGTTTTTGACGCAATGCTCCATATTTTTTAAGTTCCTCATTGAATAAAGGCGCCCACAAATATGTATAGTTCGTCTGCTGCAAGTTTTTTAAACTTTCTTCTGTTGTATGTGGCATTTGTACACCAAGCGCTGTTGCAACATCCTTACTTCCAGCGATGCTTGTAGCGCTCCTGCCACCATGCTTTGCAACAAACGCTCCGCAGCTTGCCATCACAATGCTTGCAGCTGTGGAGATATTGAATGTGCCCATCCCATCGCCTCCGGTACCAACAATATCTACAACTTCAAAGTCATGCGTTATATTTGTTGAATGCTGACCAAAGTATTGTAGTGCGCCAAATATTTCCTCCGTTGTTTCTTTTTTAGCTCTGAGTAATGCTAAAACAGCAGACTGTTTTTCTGGCTCGTATTGAGCAAATTCAGTAAATAACTCATAAGCTTCTTTCTGAGTTAAGTTTTCT
>JANPII010000114.1:0-2705 GCA_031424915.1 Pseudomonadota bacterium | reverse complement strand
GCTCAGCTTGTAAAGTCGGCGCAACAGCATCAGTCAGAACCTTAGTGTTAACATGAATAATGGACAGGCCTGGCTTATAACCCTCTTCACTAATGATAAGCATTGGATATTGCTGCTTATAGTAAGTAACAAACTGCTGATACTCAGCAGGACTTGCAAAGGCTAAATGGAACCTGGTAGTATATTGAGCATCACGCCTAAACATTGCACTTTTCTGTGAAGTCTGAATTCCAGCTTTTTTTGTAAGGCACCGCTCTACCGCATCCCCAGAGTGTACATCTTTATAATAGACATTGAGTTTAGCAGATAATTCTTCCATTAAATTTTGATGGCTCAGCATGGCATATTCCTGTAACGCTGGAGCTATCTGCTCATATAGTATCTTAGTGTTCATAACTACCGTGGCTTGGTGTTCATCTTGGTTGTAGTTTCCTTGATTAATAACACAGCCAATATATTTATCACGGTAGTGTAGCAAAAATCTCTGATGCTGCGCTTGAGAGGCAAAATTGAAAGTTATAGCTATATTACCATTAATATTGTCCAAAACTGCCTCTTCTTGGTTAGTATATATGCCTGCTAGTGCTGTCATAGTTTGTGCTGTTCTTTCTATGACTTGCGGAACTTCACAGCGTAAAGCTTCAGCAAGATGAGTTAGCAATTCATCTTGGGAGTAGATACTACTTACAACTTGGGGTTGAGCTTCAGCTTGTTGTACTGAAGGCTGCTGGTTTACTTGCTGATTACTGTTGCTACGAGTGAGCATTTCTTTCCTATATCTATCTATAGCCTCTTTTAGGTTACGGTTTACTATTAGTATCCCAGGGTTCATCTGCTGCCTTGTCATCGGGCTTAATAAAACACCGCTTCTTACACAAGCAAGTATTGCTGAACGCTCATAAGTATTTCCATCTTCTGCAATAACCGGATCATCCATTAATTCCATAGTTATAGGACAAAGATATTCATTCGGGTCATCAGCCAAAAATGCATTGTCATTCTGTATCATGGTATTACCTCATTATTTCTTGTTACGTGACCTTCTTACAGAAAGCCACCTCCCTCAGTACGCTATGCTTAAATTTATAGAAGTCAACCTATGGTTGTAATGTTTTTTGATTATTTATTGTCCCGCGGCTCATTAAAAACAGAAAAAACAAGGAAAATCAATGAGTTACTAGATAATGCAATATTTGCACTCTCACGTGCTGGTTGTAATTTATGTGCATCAGACTTAGAAAGGTCTGTATGAACTCCACGCACTGCCTAAGCCCTAGCTGTGTATGCTTTGAGCTAACAAAAAGCTATAGTGCTATTGGTCTATCCCAACAATTACAACTCTCTTTGAGATTTGTGAGGCCCTAGACATCTTCCTAGGTGATACGTTTCAAAGTGTGAACATGTAAGTAGTATTATGAATAAACCTTTGTTCTAGATGGTGCATTAAAGCAATGATGACGCTATTATACTGTATATCTTACTTAATCTAACTTCATGGTTCTCAATATGCGCAAGTCCAAATCTAGGCGAAAAATAGTGGCCCATAATCAAACTAAATCCATATGTTTAAAAAAACCTGAAGCAAAAGATTTTAGCGGCTCTGCTGATAAAGATTTTACTTATACTTTACTAAAGCAAGCTGTAGAGGGGCTCTGGGTCGGTAACTCTATGCCTCAAGAAGAAGTAAATAAGCGAGTTAATATGGTTTTTGCAACTATGGAAGGCATTCGTCCACAAGATGAAGTAGAAGGTATGCTTGCAGCTCAAATGCTAGCTACTCACAATGCTACTATGGAATGCTTTCGTCGTTCTATGTTACCTGAACAAGCATTTGAAGGCAGGCAAGCGTCATTGAGCCAAGCTAACAAGCTGACCCGTTCCTATGCTACGCTTATGGATACTTTAACTCGTTATCGTAATAAGGGCGCCTCAGAGCAAAAGGTCACAGTGCAGCACGTACATGTCCATGATGGTGGCCAGGCTATTGTAGGGGATGTAAAGAAATAATAGTATGCTATAACATCAAAGGATTATTGCACTCTAAATTTGAAAGTATGCTGTTCCTTGGTAAGGACACAATAATACTTAGAATTTGTTTGGATTGTTTAGTAGATCGTTTTAAAAACAAAAACCATCACCCTTAGCTTTGCAGTTAAACTTCTTTATGGCTTGATTAGCTCTATCATTTGCTTCTTTAAATATACAATTTTTATTATAATAAAAGTGGTTAATGAGAAGCTCACTGGCTTAGTTGACAACAAAGGCTAGGATTCAGGGGGTATGGGGGGTAAAATAAATAATATAACTTAACCCCATGTACCCAGGAGAAAAACGGTTATGAAACAATGGCAAAACGCACTTCAATTAGCGAATTTGGCGCCTAGGTGTAAAGCAAAAACGCGTAGCAATACTAGATGTCAATCACCTGCTATGCCTAATGGCAGATGTCGCATGCATGGTGGTAGCTCACCTGGAGCGCCCTGTGGTGTTAGGCATGGCAGGCATAAACATGGCTTATATACCAACCAAGCCAAAGCCCAGAATACCTACGTTATCCAATTGATTAAAGCTGCTAGGGCACTAGAACAAGAAGTAACATAGAGTATAGTGCGAGACTGTCCCGTACTTTGAAGAACATAGCATCCACAAATAGGATTGGATAAACCGCATCCAAAGGCCTTGCGCGCCATTCAGATATTTTATCC
>JANPII010000113.1:0-7169 GCA_031424915.1 Pseudomonadota bacterium | reverse complement strand
CAGCCACACCGTTGCAGCCCAAGGTGGCATTAGTGGCGCTTTGGGTAACATGGGAGAAGATGACTGGCGTTGGCATATGTATGACACTGTAAAGGGATCAGATTGGTTAGGGGACCAAGATGCTATCCAGTTCATGTGCCGAGAAGCTTCTGCCGCTATTATTGAGCTAGAGCATTATGGCGTGCCTTTCTCACGCACTCCTGAAGGCAAGATCTACCAACGCCCATTTGGTGGTATGACCACCCATTATGGTGAAGGGGCAGCAGCACAGCGCACCTGCGCTGCTGCGGATCGTACTGGTCATGCAATTTTACATACCCTATATCAACAATCATTGCGTCTTAATGTAGAGTTTTTTGTTGAATATTTCTCCATTGATCTGCTGATGGAAGATGGGGTATGTCGAGGGGTAGTGGCCTATTGCCTTGAAGATGGAACAATACATAGATTTAAAGCCCACCTAACGGTGTTAGCTACTGGTGGTTATGGACGTGCATATTTCTCTGCTACTTCTGCACACACTTGCACAGGTGATGGCAATGCTATGGTGCTACGCGCTGGCTTACCCCTACAGGATATGGAGTTTGTGCAATTCCACCCTACCGGGGTCTACCGTGCTGGGTGCCTCATCACCGAGGGAGTACGCGGCGAGGGAGGATATCTTATTAACTCCAATGGCGAACGTTTTATGGAACGCTATGCCCCCAGTGCTAAAGATCTAGCTTCGCGTGATGTGGTAAGTAGAGCTATGACTATAGAAATTCGCCAAGGACGAGGTTGTGGAGAGTTACAGGATCATGTGCATTTGGTGTTATCACATCTGGACCCACAGGTAATACATGAGCGTCTGCCAGGTATTGCAGAGACAGCACGTATTTTTGCAGGGGTTGATGTAACTAAAGAACCGATCCCGGTATTACCAACAGTACATTACAATATGGGTGGTATTCCTACTAATATGCACGCTGAAGTACTAACCTATAAGCATGATAGTATGACTACAGTGCCAGGATTAATGGCAATTGGGGAAGCCTCTTGTATATCCGTTCATGGCGCTAATCGCCTAGGTTCTAACTCATTGCTTGATCTAATTGTTTTTGGAAAAGCAGCAGCAGAGCAAGCAGCATGTATTTTGCAGCCAAATACGCGCCACAAGCCACTGCAGCCTCAAACCAGTGAGCCGATTATTGCTAGGTTCGATAAGATTCGCTACTCCAATGGCAATCATTCGCCAGCTCAGATACGTTTAGCTATGCAAAAAACTATGCAGGAAAATGTAGCAGTATTTAGAACGCATAATACTTTGGAAGAAGGAACACGTAAAATCCGCGAAGTGTTTAACAGCTTTGCAGATTTAGGTATACAGGATCGGGGGATGATCTGGAATAGTGATCTAGTTGAAGCATTAGAGTTAGATAATTTACTCTCTCAAGCAGTGGTTACTGCAGATGGGGCACTAAACCGTACTGAAAGCCGAGGTGCCCATGCTCGAGAAGATTATCCGGAGCGTGATGATACAAACTGGTTAAAACATACGCTAATATGGATTGATGATAAGGCTAAAACTAAAATAAACTATCGCCCAGTGACAATGACAACGTTAGATGATGAAGCTAAAACCATACCGCTGAAAAAACGCGTGTATTAGAGCTCTTGCTGCAAGTATCTTATATCTAGCCTAGGCTTAGGATGGTAGGTTATCCTGGTAAGCGTTCGGTCAATGGCGTCTGTTAGAGCCAAGTCAATACAAACGTTGATTTTATGGGCAAAATATTAGATAATACTAGATAGTAGGGCGTTAGGCTAATATGGAGGGGAATTTTGATTCTATCGAGGGAGATACTGCGTTATGGGCTTTACCCCCTGCGGATCCTGCTCAACCAAACGGTGGGGAGGCTGCTGGGGCTGGCAGTGTTGCCTTCTCAGCTAAAGAAAGGAGAGCCAAATCGTAAGGCTACACTGCAAAATGGCACTGTTTTGTCCTATGAATTTGGCAGCTATGGACAAATTAATAGAGCCCTATTAAGCCCTGAGGAGATTGTGAGGGTTGAGGATCAGAACATTAAAGCGGAGTGTAAAAGTGAAGCGAAAACACTCGTGATCCATTTTCTAATGAATAATTCTACTGTAGATGGACAGTCCGAAAATAGCTACCCAGACAATATCGCCTCAGTTCCAGATCCTGATCGTTCCAAGGCAAGCACCGCCTTATTAGCAGATGCGCTAGAATTATACGTTGATTATCGCCCATCTGGAGGGAGTAGGGCAAAATACAAGGGTTTAAACTTCACCCCCGATGATTTGGTCGATGATGCAGTTGAATTTGTAGAGTTAATGCAAGCGCGCTATCCTCAGGCCAAGATAGTATTGCACGGACATAGCCTCGGGGGAGCGGTGGCGACCAAAGCCGCTAGGCGCTTATATGAAAAAACCCTATACGTGAAGGATGAAACTAAGAAAAAATTTGATACCTTCTTGATCAATGACCGCTCTTTCGCTTCCACTACTGATTATGCGGTTTCTTATAGCTCTGTTATATTAAAGCCAGTTATTAGCGGTCTATTGTGGCTTACGGGTTATAATTTCGACGTCGCGGAAGATTACGCGTTTTTGCCGAAGGATCGTAAAATGCTAATATCCTCTGATGAAGATGAGAAGATAAAGCGTGAAGCTTCGTTAGCCGCTGCATTACCACCAGCTGGGCAAACTCATATTAGGATACAAGCTAAACTACAACAATATATTACTAGGGAAGGAAAGTATAGACCAGGTTATACACACAGCACTGGATTACAGGAGATGGAGTTGTGCGGCGAAAAAACCGCTGTTCAAGCTATAGCGGAGCTCATTAACGACTCTTACAAGAGTGAAGTGTCAGAGAGGTTATTACGGTACAACCCCAACGTCTTCAAAGCAGCTGAAGTAGTGCAATATGCGGTGACATTCGCGGGGCTCGCGACCGGCATGATCCTGCACTTGCAATACGCGATGATCGATATCAACGCCGCCTATGGCCTGGTCTGCAGTACGGCCATCGCCAGCTCCCTGCTCGGTACCTTCGTTCAGGTTTGGCAGCGCAATAATATTATCACGAAGGATACGAAGAAGGAAAAGAGTGTTCAGGGGGAACAGGAGTTGAAATACAGCTCCACCTCAGTTATAGGAGAAGCTGTGGTCACCAGCGTATTGTCTGGAGGGCTGAGCGCTGGCACATTGGCCGGAGCCTCCTACCTTTCAGGCATCAACGTCTTGCAGCTGGTCGAGAATACAGTGTTGCACGATGCCGCCCTGTCCATCCACACCTTCACGTCGTTGAACCTGCCGTTTTTGCTAGAAACCGCAATCCCAGCGCTGATTATCCTCACACTATTGTCTGCGGATATCATCTCGGCCAGCACCTCCGAAGCACGCTCCAAGTTTTAGGGAGAGTATTTTATAGTAACGCCCGTAATATTATCCTTGTTCCTTATAGGCTTTTGCCCTACTAGCTAGCATAATATTTTATGTTTTGCCAGATACGCCCCAAAAATGTTGTCTCGGGCACATCTTGCGCTGCTACCAATGGTACAGTTATTTCTTGATCATTATGCTTTATAACTAATTCCGCTAACTTTTCTCCGGCTTTGATAGGGGCAAAGATAGGGCTACTATACCGTATTTTAGTGCTGAACTTATTGTCTATCTTTGAAAGAACTACCGCTACATCTTGTTGAGCTGCCAAAGGCACTTGTGAGCTTGTTCCATACATTATTGGTAGGGTAGTAATTACCTCTTTGGCCTTATAAAGCTGCTTATAAGTAAAGTTGCCAAAGCCATAATTCAACAGGTTTTCTGCTTCACGTTTACGAGCGGACTCATTTCTTAAGCCATTAATCACTCCAATAAGGCGCTGGCCATTACGCTGAGCGCTGATCACAATGCCATAACCACCAGCTTCAGTGTGTCCAGTTTTAAGGCCATCTACCCCGCCAATACCAAGCAACAAATTACGATTCTGCTGCTTTATAGCATTGTATGTATATTCTGGTGCAGTAAAATAATGATACTGCTGAGGAAAATCCTGCAATAATCTAGAGGCCAGTAACGCTAAGTCGTGTGCTGTAGAATAGTGATTATCGTCTGGCAAGCCACTAGAATTAGTAAAGTGTGAGCCAGTCATGCCAATTTGTGCAGCAATGTGGTTCATCTGCTCAGCAAATGCTGCTTCATTACCTCCCAACCCTTCAGCAATAGCCACACATGCATCATTGCCAGATTGTACCGCTATGCCATAAATAAGGTCTTCCAATGGGACTTGCTGCCCTAAAGGCACAAACATTTTGGAGCCTCCTGTACGCCAAGCCTGCTCACTGATATTTATCATGTCTGTGAGTTTGGTTTTTCCTTCTTGCAACTCTTTGAAGACAAGATACAAAGTCATAAGCTTAGTCATAGATGAGGGCACAAGCCGTTCGTCGGCCTTTTTTTCATATAGTACAGTACCAGTGGTATAGTCTTGAAGTATAGCAAACTCTGCTTCGGTGGTATAAGCAAGAGCCTTTTGAGTACCAGCTATTACTAGGCAGCATAGTAATGCCATAACCTTAGTAAGGGAAGTTGAGAAAATGATGTTTTGTGTTTGCGCAATCATTATGTAACCTTTATACTATATATCAAGTAGATACGTACTGCCTGTGGTACCAAGACAGGGGGTCTTAGTTGATAGGGATTGTACTCTTGAATTAGGTTATAGAGCAATGAAAAAATACATTACATTAGGAACATTAGTACTTATGGTCTCTTTCCCAGCAATAGCTGAGGAGTTAAAGCATATGAAAGCATTTGGGGATTGGGAGGTATATGTTGAAGAAGATCAGCAAGGAAAAAAACTGTGCCATGCGCTATCTAAACCCTACCGTACCAAAGCATTCCATGGAGTGCGCAATCTGCCATTTGTTGCAGTTACAATGGAAGGAAGCACTTATACTTTAAGCACCTATCCGGGTTTTACTCTAGATCATACCCAACCGCCAATTTTATCCGTCCAGGATAAAGATTTTGCACTTAAAGTAGAAAGGCAGGGGCATGCAATTACTTACAGCGATATATCAGATGTGTCTATCTTCAACCATATTATGGGATCAAAAGGTAATTTTTCTATACGTAGCTATAGTAAGTATGATCGAGTGGCGGTAGATATATACACTATATCTGGTCTGCGAGCGGCCTTGGATTATATGCACCAAAACTGTAAGGACTAATATGTTAGGGCTACGTGATCTTATTTCCAGTATGATGACGTTCCTAATATGCCTAACTGGTCTTGCAGTTATAGCAGATCCAGATGCGGTGATATATAAGCTGCAGTCTTTTGCAGAAATGGGTGTACGTATGCTGATTGAACAGCTGCGAGATATACCTGGGCTAATTTCATCGCTACTACGTAATATTAAACGGTAGGATTGATTCTACTACGCCGACACCAACATGAGTTTGCCTTTGTTGGTAGAGGTTACTACCCTATTACGTCCTGCATATTCCTTACTGCCCTTTGCAGCTCGTAACGCAGTATCAACTCGACTCAGCACAGATTCCTTGCTCTCTTCAGGCGTTAGGCTCGCAACACCTATACTTGCTGTGCAATCTACACTACCATGTGTTATACGAAACGGCATAGCCTCTACTATCTTACGTAACCTCTCAGCAGTTTGGCTTGCTTCTTCTAACTTAGTACCACGCAAAACTATAATAAATTCTTCCCCTCCATAGCGTGCACATATATCAACAGGCCAAATACTGTTCTTTAATCTATGACCTAGTTCTTGTAATACCATATCTCCTGCTTGATGATCATACTTCTTATTAACATCACCAAAATGATCCATATCAAGCATCATAATAGATAGGGGCTGTGATGACATATGCGCATCCTCTATTATGTTTGCAAGGTTCATATCTAAATAACGTCTGTTATAAAGCCCTGTTAGCCTATCAACTGTTGCTAGGCGAAATGCTTCCATTAAACGACCTGCTATTTCTTTGGCAACTACACAGGCCAAAGGTAGATATAATAATACTACAGTGGTATGGCCTAGTTGATCTGCAATAGGAACAGTTACTGGGTAGGCATCATAAAGTTGTAACAGTGCAATACCAGTACCTAATACTATACCTCCTAGCATTAACCAAAGGAAAGCACTGTAATTAGCAAATGCTGCAAGCATAAGCACTGCCATTGAAGCATGCATCACCCACATGAAGTCATTATACCTTAAGATTAAGCTATAGCTTGCAAGCATAGGCAAACACCATATTAGTAAGATATACCAATAGGTAGGGAGATAGTTGTTTTTAATATTCTCAGAGCATAGATCATAAAAGCAAAGTAAGGCACAGCCAAATACTCCTATTAGACGTAAGGTTAGTTCTAAGGAATAGGAGCTATTGATTCTAATATCTCCTGCTGCTACGAGTAACAACAAGGGGTATAGGCAGTAGACTAGGCCTAAAGCTCCGAATACATAATATCTAGGAGGATCCTTGATTACTGCTCTGTTGGCAGCGATGATAATATCTCTAGGACGTAGTTTCTTTATTGCATCGATGCTAGTCTTTACGCGCTGTAACATAGATGGCTTACTCTCCTCCACTCTAGGCACAACACGCCGCTCCAACACCCCAGTCCATATCTGTATGTAGTGCATACCAAATAGGCCAATGGCGCTGCCTATTAGACCAAGAGTCAAGCTTACTAAATCAAACATGCCTTGAAGATATGCCCCCAATAAAGTACATAGCAAAGCACAGACAACAGCTGCTATGAATGAATTGGAATTGCTACGAAAACCTAGGAATCCTGATGCTAAGGGTATGAACACAACAGGGATATAAAAGTTAGAAATAGACCATATTATCTGCAGTATGCTATTTGCATTTAATGCCAAAGCAGCCGAAAAAACGCCAATAACTAATGTGGCATAACGCGCAATCATTACCTCAGTTTTTTGCTCCATTTCGGGCCAGATTTTTTTGGCAATGTCGTGTGCACATAAAACACTGGCAGTATTTAGCCAAGAATCAGCCGTAGACATAATCACTGCAAGTAACCCCACAACTACTAATCCTATAATACCAACAGGCAATAAACTATCAACAAGCTGTACAAAGGCTGTATTATTAGAGCTGGTATC
>JANPII010000112.1:0-2102 GCA_031424915.1 Pseudomonadota bacterium | reverse complement strand
ATGCTGTGCTGGTAAGATAATCTGGTTTTCCTGCATACCCAAGAGTGCCAGCTTTTCTAGTATCTGTACTACGGTGTTTGTCTTCTTCTTAACTATAGCTGGAGTTATGCCCTCTATCTTTACTCCTTCTTTTTCTAAATAACGCAACATCAGCTTATGGGTAATCTGCCCATATAGTTGGCTCATGGTGGATATGCTCTGTGCCTGTTGTCCTGGCTGCCATATATCGCATATCAGATCTAGGTTGATTGGCACGTGCGCAATACCCCATATGCTTTTGTTAGACTCCAAGAACTTCAATAACTCTGCAGCGTGGTCTTTATAAAACAGCTCCACGTATGCTTTGATGTTCTCATTAGTAAAACCAATGTTTTCCATCTGCTTATCAAACTTAATGTCCTGAGTGCCAATCTTAGTGATTACTGCAGGACGAGAGGTAAGGATTACATGATACTGGGGCGTAGTAATAATATCCTGTAGCATCTGCTGCATCCAAGGATATTGGTCTATAACTTGGACTACTTCATCATAGCCATCTAATATAAACAGCAGCTTATGCATATCAGTATCTAGGTAGCTTTGTACTTGCTTTACTGTGGGTTTGCCTCTGCCTGTCATGCACTTATCAAGGATAATTTGCTCTAAGGTAGGGCCATTATCTTGACCATAGGTAAGCATCTCCCGAAGTGGTAGCCAGATTATTGCTTTAAACTTGTCAGCCCACAGGGTATTTTCTTGCCACTGTACTGCTAGATATTTGCAAAATGTGCTCTTGCCAATCCCAGCTCTGCCATACATCACTACCTTCTTAGCAGGCTTGCCATCTTGAGGGTCAAACATCTTTTCTATAGCTATAGACTCTTGTATGGTATATAGCGCCTCATATGTCTGCAAGCGCTCATCCCTAAACTCTGGCTTCTTGTCTTTATCCTGTTGTTCATCACCTTTCCCCCCTTCAGGCTTTTTCTCCTTCACCTCCTGCTGCTTTACTATCACCAAGTTAATATAACTCTGGCTAATAGGATACCTGGTGCCGTTAAACCTCTCCAGCTGATTCGATTGTTCGTACTTCTGCTTGAGTTTCTGTGCTATAATGTCTTGTGTTTGTTGCATTTCATACCTCCTATTAAATTTGATGGCTAGCTTGTATAGTATTAATTCCCCTGATTATAGCTTGTGGCACTTCAATTATCCCCTTTGTCACAGTATCTGCTTGTGTCAGTAGAGCGGGTGGCACTTCCTCAAATATCAGGCTTTCTCCTACATAAAAAGGCAGCATGCTCTTAGTGCTTAGATTCTCGCAATGCGTTACACTTATAACTTTCCCTGCAACTGACACTCTTTGCATAAACCAATCTATTGCCTGTGGCTGCATCTCAAATACATCATGATCATCAAGCTTACGTGCCATAGCCTCACCTACCATAGGGAACATGCCTGCACGCTTTAGGAACATACTTGCTTCTACTCCTATATGTTGGAAGGTATATTGCTCTTTAACAGTAGCCGCGTCTTTTATAGCTTGTAATTCCTCCGCACACTGTACGAATAGAGCAAAGGTATAATTGGTTTTAAACGAACTTGAAGTAGATACAGAATATAGATGGCTTGCATGTTCTTGACGTATTGTAAGAACGCGACTTTTGGTTGAGCCATAAGCATCTAATACTTCCATGCCACAATGCTGCCCTGCAGGAGTAAACTCACTACTTGAGCTAATACCTGCAATTGCAAGGCGTGTAGCTTTGGTTGCAAATTCTGTCACAAATGGGCCACATGAGTCACCATCAAGCTGGTATATATGCTCTTTATTATGCATGAGGTTGGCACTTATATAACGTTGTTGTAGATAAGAGAAAATTAGCTTCTCTTCATCCTTATAGCTACGCATAACGCCTTTAGAGTTAAAGTATGATATTGCAACTTGCTCTTTATTTGGCTCAATCGCGATAATGCCAAAATGATTACGATGCATAAGCACAGGGATAAGAATAAGCTTAGGCATTCCATCTTCGCCCTTATCAATGCCATTTAACACACCATCTAGCTCCTGCTGAATATATAGTGGATTAGTTGTGCTAAGCGTAAGTATCGGATGGTAT
>JANPII010000111.1:0-3777 GCA_031424915.1 Pseudomonadota bacterium | reverse complement strand
ATCTATTGCTGCTTGTGCCACTGCTACAGATACAATTTGCACTAAGCGGGGATCAAATGGTACAGGAATAATGTAATTTGGGCCATAACTAAGAATACGCCCAGGGTAGGCCGCTAGAACCTCATTGGGCACATCTTCACGCGCCAGTAGGGCTAGCGCTTTAGCTGCAGCAATTTTCATATCATCATTGATGGTGGAAGCACGCACATCCAAAGCGCCACGGAATATGTAAGGAAAGCCCATAACATTATTTACCTGATTAGGGTAATCGGAACGGCCAGTAGCTACTATTGCATCAGAGCGTACCTCTTTTACTTCTTCAGGGGTGATCTCAGGCTCAGGGTTGGCCATAGCAAAAATAATAGGCTTATCGGCCATTGTTTTGACCATTTCCTTAGTCACTGCTCCTTTTGCAGATAGTCCCAAAAATGCATCTGCTCCAACTAAAGCTTCTTGTAAGTTGCGGCAATTAGTCTCCACTGCATGCTTTTCTTTCCAGGGGTTCATGCCATTGATACGGCCCTTATATATAACCCCTTGAGTATCGCAAAGAATCACATTATTATGTGGTACTCCCATAGCTTTAATCAATTCAATACAAGCAATTCCAGCAGCTCCTGCACCGCTGACCACCAGCTTTAGGTCTTTTATATTTCTTCCTGTGATATCAAGGGCGTTGATTAGGCCAGCTGCTGTAATTATTGCAGTGCCATGCTGGTCATCATGAAACACCGGTATATCCAGCATTTCCTTTAAGCGTCTTTCTATCTCAAAGCATTCTGGTGCTTTTATATCTTCTAAGTTAATTCCCCCGAAGCTTGCGCCAAAGGCTCTGACGGAAGTTACGAATTCATCAACATCCGTAGTATCAATTTCTAAGTCGATAGAATCTATCCCAGCAAACCTCTTAAAAAGAGCGGCCTTGCCTTCCATTACTGGTTTAGAGGCCATAGGACCAAGATTGCCTAACCCTAAAACAGCAGTGCCATTGCTTACCACTGCTACAAAGTTGCCTTTGGCTGTGTATTCATATGCCAAGTCGGGGTCCTTATGAATAGCCAAGCAGGGTGCTGCTACTCCTGGTGAATAGGCCAAAGAGAGATCGTGTTGAGTAAGAAGAGGCTTAGTTGCATTTATTTCAATTTTACCCTTTTTACCGCTTGCATGAAAGTGCAATGATTCTTCATATAGGTTGGTTACTTTCTTATCGTTAATGTCGTTTTTGGTATCTGCCATATTGTACTCACAATAGTTACTAATTGCAGATAGTAGAGAGTATGTTGGCTTTTGCAAGATAAAATTAGGCCAGAAAATTGTGGTGGTATTAGGCTTTTAGTTGACAATATAAATCATAGAGTTAGCCTTAAGGTATAAAGTGTTTTATGTGTGATGTAAGAACTCAAGAAAGATTTAGCTTTATACATTCAAGTCATATTGCGTAAAAAAGGAGAAAAAATGCAAACTTTAATGATCAGGACTGTATGTTGGAGTGCCATGCTGAGTGTTATGGCATTGCAAATTGCATATGCGACAGATGCCGAAAGTAGCATTAAACAAAACACTGAACAAACAAGTATTTTGAATTCCATCAAGCAAGAAATGGAAAAGCCGCTTATTGAACAAAAAGAACATATCACAATAGAACGTCAGACGAGATCTGGTCAAGTAAACCTTGCGGGGAAGCAACAAGATCAGGCATATCAGCCACCCTTCCACTTGATGGCATCTGAATATACTATACAGCCAGAACGGTTTGATGATATTGTGCATAAAGCATATGAAGCGGTACAGGTAGGGCATTTAGAAGCAGCTTTGGCGTTATATAAAAAGGCACAGGTATTGGATCCTAATAACATACCTTTGTTATATGCAATGGGCAGCATATATCATAAATTGCGGCAACTGGAGCAGGCAAATAAATTATACAAGCAGGTTCTACTGCAGGATCCTAGTAACCACAAAGCTCTAACTAATTATCTTACCCTGCTTGCTGATACTAGTCCCGAAAAAGCGCTGATTGAATTGAAATCATTAGAGCAAATAAATAACAACTTTGCCCCGGTAGTAGGCCAGATTGGGATGCTATATGCTAAGCAGGGCCGCTATGATGACGCTATTTCTTACCTGCAGCGTGCTCTTGCCTTAGAGCCGAATGAGCTTTATTATCGCTATAACTTAGCAGTAGCTTACGATCAAAAAGGTGAGACCAAAAAAGCGCGACAGCTTTATTATGATGTTGTAGAACGTAGCCAGAATAACAATGTACGCCCACCTGTTGGTATTGGGCAAATAATTCAGCGTATCAAAAATATGGATACAACAGGGCAGTAAGTGTATCTCTAAACCCCAGCATTTGTAATAAAAGTCAAGTGTATAGTTATTTCCTAGACTTGGTATTACAAGGCGTATGGTATCAAGCCCTAAAAAAATTACATATCTTAATATCTCTATCTTATTTCGGTGGCATTAACTAATATGCAATACATTTTATAGTAATATAAGAATAATTGGAATTATGTATGAGGGGTATATGGAAAACAATTATCCAATTGCTAATGGTCGTGTGTTTCTTTCAGAGCATGGTATTAAGGTAGGAATAGTAGATAAGCTGAATGATGAGCAGGTTATGAACATAGTGTCATTTGCTCTGGATCATATTACTATTTCTGACTTATCCCGCTTAATTGTTCTGCTTGCATCTATGGAGTTAAGTAAAAAGCCAGGCTCTGCTTTCTTAGCTAGCAATGGTATTGCCACTCCTGAGCAATTAAAAAACCTAAGTGAGGAGCAGGTATATAACATTGCTGAGGATTATCGTGCTTCTAAAGATGAGAAAGAGGCGAGTCGTGCGGTGCGTGATGCCATAATTTCTGGCCAACAACGTCAGATATCATTTCATGAAGGTACGGATTTTGAGAGTGCAAGGCGTGGTTGGAGGCCTCATTGATAGTAATGCCAAGTTTAGGAAATAACTATACACTTGAAGCTGCGCCTTTTTGGTAACGCTGCTTTTAAGCCATTATACTATCTTATCTAATCCAGAACTGGGGTTTGTAAGTGTTTAGCCCGTACCACAAAAATATCATTTCCCATGATATAATCAGGATTCTATAAATATCCTAGCGGTGGTAGCGGCTGAAAAGCCGCGTAGGAGGCCGGCAATGAGGCCTCCTAAAAAATATCAAAAAATGTATAACATAAGCGCAATATGCTGATTATTCCCCATTGATTACTGCTTTTCTTCCCAATGTGAACCAACTTTTTGATACTTCTTCTTTACTGCAGCCCAGGCTACCTTATGTGCCACTACTTCTTGTGACTCTTTAGTTCTACGTGTCTTTGGGGATTTATATTCTTCCAAGGCATTGTTAAAAGCAGCTCTATAAATTTCTTGAGCGTGAGAAGGTAGGACATGTTTGACAGAATCTGGTAAGTCATTAATATTTTGATATGGCATGTCTTCCTCATAATTTGGTATATTATAGTGAAGAGAGGCAAATAATAGGTGTGCTAATTTAAAGAAAAGTTAGGGATGAGCAAAGATTGCTTTCTCCCTAACTTATGCCAAATTTAGGAAATTTTAGAGTGCTTCGTAGTAACAAGCAGCTCTAGTGCCAGTGCCTGTGAAGACAATTTTATAATCTCTGTCTAAAGACAATGGGCCACACTTATTATATGGGGAGTGTGCTTTTACTTTACCAACAATGCTGAAAGTGCTGTTGTCCCGAAAATCGTTATGATTTATTTCGATTTGTCTTTCTTCAATACCAAGAAAAC
>JANPII010000110.1:0-6061 GCA_031424915.1 Pseudomonadota bacterium | reverse complement strand
GATAATTTTGAGTTTGATAAAGTAGTATTAGCGCTCGCTATCGGCTTATTTACAATAATTATGAGTGCCAACTTAGGCGATATGTTATATAACCCTCGCACCTATGTAGCAAAGCGTGGCTTTCAAATTGAAATAGTAGAGTCAAATGCAGAAGGCGCATCAGCAGGAAGCACCGAGCTGCCAGCTTTGCTTGATATGAAAGCAATTATGGCGGGAGCAGATGCCAGCAAAGGAGAGGTGATTTTTAAAAAATGTGCCGTATGCCATGTAAATGTAAAAGGGGGGGCCAATAAGGTAGGCCCGAATTTATGGGGCATTATAGGCGCAAAAACAGCAACACATGAGGGCTTTGCCTATTCTACAGCTATGCAGCAACGTGCTGCCGAAGGTAAAGCATGGGGATATGAGGACCTTTATCGTTATCTGTATGCTCCAAAGAAATTTGTGCCAGGCACTAAAATGGCATTTGCCGGCCTCAAAAAAGACCAAGAGCGTGCTGATCTAATAGCGTTCCTCAGAGCACATGCTGATAATCCCGAGCCACTACCATAGTATGCACTTACAAACTTTAGTATTGATAATCTTTAGTATGTTTTCTGTTGTAGTACATGCCCAACAGCCTGATATTTTCAGTGCGTACAACATCGTAGTGGATGCCACTTCTGCTTCGGCAGAGGAAGCCCGGTATAATGCTTTAGAAGCTGGCTCCCGCACTGCTGCACAGCAGATATTAGCGAGGCTCACTCCCCTTTCAGCACACCATAAGATACCACAAGTCATGCGAACCTTCTCCTCCGAAGAATGGGTCGCAGGATATGAAATCTTTAATGAACGCCGCACCTCTTTTTCATACTATGCATTAATAGATGCCCACCTTGAGCCTGGCGCTATTAAAATGGCGCTAATTAAAAATGGAATTCACTTTGGACAGAAATGGGGTGCGCGCACTTTACTTATACCGGTTATGGAAAGCAAAAAAGACGAGGATGAAAAAAGTAACCTCTGGCTTTCAGCGTGGAGTTCTATACCCGAGACATTAGGATTATTGCGTCTAGCTCTACCGCTTGGGGACCTGACTGACCTACGTGTAATGTGGGAACCCAACAAATCAAACCTTTATTATGAGGATTTTTCTCGCCTTCTAAATCATTATTACTGCACTGAAGTTGTTATAGTCAAGGCCTCTAATACAGCCAAATTACTCAGTGTAGAATATACTCAATTGACTCCTACAAAAACTATTAATAAAAAAGCTACCTATACTCAAAAGTATGACCAACCCTTAACTGAGCTATATGAAAAAGCTGTATTAGATATAGTAATGAAAATGGACTCCGCTCTTAAGGGAGAGCATTTGTGGTAGCCGTCTACATATAGACTTAGCAACAAAAATGTGCTAGTAAGTCATACGAAAGCCATAGGTTGACATGTCTACTCATTCTAATATTACCTCTGATATACGCCACACACCGTTTGAAGGCACAGATGCGCTAGCCCTTGCGGCGCTGACAAAGGAATACCCGCGTATCTTATATATACTTGAGGATGAAACAGCTATAGCAGCAGCTATAGCTAATCTACACTTTGTCATCCCTAACTTGCAAGTATGGACCCTCCCCTCTTGGGACTCTATGCCATATGACGTTATTTCCCCTAAACAAGCAACAATGGCCGCGCGTGTACAGGCTTTACACCATTTGCATAATAAAAATGATGGAGTATGCCTGACCTCCATTAATGCGGTCATGCAAAAAACCCCATCTCCTCAAGAGTTGATGACGCATTTTCTAGCTTTACAAAAAAAACAATCTGTAGATCGTGACGCACTACTACGGACTTTATACCAATATGGTTATGTGCGTTCGCCGATGGCAATCAATGTTGGGGAACTGGCCGTACGAGGCAGTGTAGTTGATCTTATACCTGCACCTGATTTTGGCATACGCTTAGATTTTTTTGGCAGTATTTTAGAGCAAATAAAGCAGTTCGATCCTGAAGACCAGCGTAGTACCACTGCACATGAAAGCATTGTGCTAAATCCACTAAGTGAACTGATTTTTGATAACCTACATTTAGATCACTTCCGCTCTGGTTATCTAAAGCAATTTGGACATGGCCACCAAGTAATTGGCAGTGCGGTTCTAGAAGGCCGTAAGGCGGGAGGAGCAGAAAATCTCCTGCCATTGTTTTATAAATCTATGTCTACCGTCCTGGATTATATATCCAATGATACTCTAATAGTTACCCAACATCTAATATGGGAGAAGCTACATAAACGTTGGCAGCTTATAGAAGAATACTACAAACGACGCATAGATACTGCGAGTAGCACGCCTTATCCAGCCTTGTCTCCACATACACTGTATATAGATGAGCAGGAGCTCTTAAAGCAACTAAGTACTCGGCTTACTGTGCTGTTTACACCTTGGGCTGCACAAAAAGCTGCTTATAAGCCCCTCCCTAGCCTCACACAACTGGCTACGATGCAGCAAACCTCAATATTTCAAGTGCTAAAACATTATGGCCACCAACAAAGGGTATTAATCGCCTGCTTCAGTGAAGGTTCGCGCGAGCGGTTAGTGGGGATTTTGGCTAATCATGAAATAGCTAGCTATAGCGCCGATTCATGGGAACAGGCTATGAATGCCCCTATAGGTATAATTTGTCTTATTCTTTTTGCAGTAGAGCATGGCTTTTCCACCCCTCAATATGCAATGTTTAGTGAACAAGATGTCTTAGGTGAGCGTCTTAGCCGCACTGCTAAACGGCCACGCCCTCATCAACGCTTTTTATCTGAAGCAGTGGCACTACAACCAGGAGATATTGTAGTGCATATAGAACATGGTATTGGGCGCTTTATAGGGCTTGAAACATTGGTTATCCACGACAAGGCTAAAGACTTTATCAAGATAGTTTATGCAAATGATGATGCACTTTATGTGCCTGTAGAGAATTTCGACTTAGTCAGCAAGTATGCAGAAGGTGGAACTGTTCAACTAGATAAACTTGGCAGCAGCAGTTGGCAAAACCGCAAGGCACGCTTAAAGCAAAAAGTGAAGCTAGCCGCAACAGAGTTAGTAAAAGTTGCAGCCAAACGAGCGATTCAGGAGGCAATAATACTTGAAGCATTGCCCGATCTATATGATGCTTTTTGTGAAAAATTTCCATATGTGGAAACCGAAGATCAAATGCATGCAATAGAGGACGTACTTGGAGACTTAGCATCAGGCAAACCGACCGATAGGCTTATCTGTGGTGATGTAGGATTTGGTAAAACCGAAGTAGCTATGCGTGCAGCTTGTGTTGCAGCTACCGCGCCAGAATCTGTACAAGTGGCAGTGATTGTCCCAACTACACTACTTGCTCGCCAACATTATAGCAGTTTTACCCAACGCTTTGCAGGCCTGCCTGTGCGAGTAAGGCAGCTTTCTAAGTTTGTTAGCACTCAAGAAGCAAAAGCTACTAAGCAGGGACTAGCTAATGGCAGTGTGGATATTGTAATAGGCACACAAGCCTTGCTGGAAAAATCACTCATCTTTAAGAAACTAGGGCTAATTATTATAGATGAAGAGCAGCATTTTGGAGTAGCGCAGAAAGAAGCTCTCAAGAAACTTAAGCACAATACTCATGTATTAACCCTATCTGCAACTCCAATACCCCGTACGCTGCATATGTCTTTAAGTGGATTGAAGGAACTAAGCCTTATTGGCACGCCCCCCATAGACCGCTTGCCAATTCGCACCATGGTGTTATCGCAGTTCGATCCTGTAACAATACGAGAGGCAATTTTGCAAGAACGAATGCGTGGAGGCCGTATTTTCTACGTCACTCCTCAAATTTCATATATGCAAGATATAGAAGAGCAATTACAGGGAATAGCGCCAGAGGTAAAAATAGCTAAAGCTCATGGACGGTTAACTGCTTTGCAGCTTGATAAAGTGATGAACGAGTTTTATGACGGCAAGTATGACTTATTACTTAGTACTGCGATAGTTGAGTCGGGGCTAGATATCCCAATGGCTAACACTATGATCGTTGACCGTGCCGACCACTTTGGTTTGCCTCAGCTCTATCAAATAAGAGGCCGAGTAGGACGAGGCAAATCTCAAGGTTATGCTTATTTTATAGCCAGCCGAAACATAACTTCCCTTGGGCTTAAACGACTGGAAGTACTATCGGCTTGCGATACTTTAGGGTCGGGGTTCTCTATAGCTAGCCAGGATATGGATATGCGAGGCTTTGGGAATCTGCTAGGAGACGAGCAGTCTGGTAATATACGCGAAGTTGGTATGGAACTATACCAAGATATGTTACACAGCGCGATCAAAGAGATGTCTAACAATACTACAACCAGTCAGGAAGAAGATGACTGGAGTCCGGTTCTTAACATTGGCTTTGCTGCACAAATTCCCGAAGATTATATTAGCGATTCAGGCGTACGTCTGGCGATGTATAGGCAGATGGCAAGGACCGAGACAGAAAGTGAGCTAGAGCAGCTTGCGACAGAGCTTATAGATCGCTTTGGTGCACCTTTACCAACTTCTTTAAATCAACTTATTACCATAGTGAAGCTAAAACAAATTGCCAAATGTAAATATATTGCTAAGATAGAGCGAGGCGTAAAAGGAGTGGTCATAACATTCCGATCTAACGCTAAGGTTGATGCCCAGTCAGTGATGCAGTTAATTGAGCGTCACCCTGATAAAGTTAAATTTCGGCCAGAGGGCCGCTTGGTAATGCTTGCTACTTGGCAAGATGATCAACACTTCTTACATGATCTGAGGTGGATTATAGATAGTTTATAGGGATAATCGAAATATGAGAGTAATTTTTTGCCTTACTGATTTAAGATGCGGTGGGGCAGAAAAAAGTATTGCAATCCTATCCAGAAGTTTAGCGCAGCGTGGTCATGAAGTGTTTATTGCTATTCACGCCGATGCAAAAGAACCACCTTTTTTCCCTATAGATCCAGCAGTACAGATTATTTCTTTAGGTAGGGTGTGTACAATTAATGCCTCCTGGCTGCGCAAAATTTGGGATGGGCTTAGGTCCATATTTAAATTACGCCATACCTTTAAACACATTAAGCCAGATCGCATCATTGCTTTTACCGAGACAATTAATATTCGCGCTATTATTGCTGCTGCAGCTCTAGATATTCCTGTGATTATTTCCGAACGTAATGATCCCAGAACTTATGGTATCGGCCCAGTAATTAGCGCTTTGCGTTGGCTTCTTTATCCCTTTGCCGCTCGCCTTGTACTCATTACAGATTCAGCACGTGATTTTTATCCCAAAAGATTACAAAAGCGTATTGTGAGTATTGCCAATTCTATACCTACAGTGCCATCATTGCCAAAAACAGAAAATAATTCTGAGCTGTTAATAGTCAGCGTAGGTCGCCTCATCTCTTTAAAACGGATGGATATGACAATCAGAGCGTTTGCTCGCCTGCGCCATCCCAATGCTCGCTTGATCATCGTAGGAGAAGGGCCAGAACGCCCTAGGTTGGAAGCCTTAATTAAGGAATTACAAATAGAGCAATGCGTGGAGTTGGCTGGCTTAGTGGCCGACCCATCTACCATACTTGCGCGTGCTGATATTTTTATGTTTACTTCACGCTCAGAGGGTATAGGCAATGTGATACTAGAAGCCATGGCTTGGGGTCTACCTGTCTTAGTTACTGAGTATGGAGCAGCACTACATACTCTTATCACACACAATGAAGATGGACTAATTGTACAACGCGATGATGAAGAGGCATCAGCAGCAAACTTAGAGCAATTAATGCAAGACCCTAAACTGCGTGCTAGACTTGGTAGCAATGCTAGGCTTGTAGTGAAGCGGTACAGTGTGGAGAATATTACAAATCAGTGGGAAAAGTTAATAAACTCGGTATAAATTTATCGTAAGCGTTCACGCTAGTGGTGTGAGGGTCTGCAAAGTGTTTATGACACGCGGCATGCGTGTCAAACACTTTGCAGCGAAACTAAACAAAGTAGTACCCCTTAAGTTGATGCCATTGATAGTACGCAGGCCTACCAAGCTTGGAAAATAAATG
>JANPII010000109.1:0-8489 GCA_031424915.1 Pseudomonadota bacterium | reverse complement strand
ACTGAAAGCTTGCATAAAATACTGCTTGGCTAGAGTGCGGTAGAGAAAAATGGAATTCTTGGAGTAGCGGTCAAATGCGTAGATCTCAAGAGGAACGCCAATGGCGAAGGCAGTTTTTTGGAACGCTACTGACGCTGAGGCGCGAAGGCATGGGGAGCAAACAGGATTAGATACCCTGGTAGTCCACGCAGTAAACGATGATCACTAGACGTCTGGTCCTTTGGACTGGGTGTCGCAGCTAACGCGATAAGTGATCCACCTGGGGAGTACGGTCGCAAGATTAAAACTTAAAGAAATTGACGGGGATCCGCACAAGCGGTGGAACATGTGGTTTAATTCGATACTACGCGAGGAACCTTACCTGGGCTTGACATGTTTATGATCGCCATAGAGATATGGTTTTTGAAGGGAAACCGGATACATATTCACAGGTGCTGCATGGCTGTCGTCAGCTCGTGTCGTGAGATGTTGGGTTAAGTCCCGCAACGAGCGCAACCCTTATCCTTAGTTACCAGCGGGTTATGCCGGGCACTCTAAGGAAACTGCCGGTGATAAACCGGAGGAAGGCGGGGATGACGTCAAGTCAGCATGGCCCTTACGGCCTGGGCTACACACGTGTTACAATGGTGGTGACAATGAGAAGCAATAGGGTGACCTGGAGCCAATCTATAAAAGCCACCTCAGTTCGGATTGTACCCTGCAACTCGGGTACATGAAGTCGGAATCGCTAGTAATCGCAGATCAGCACGCTGCGGTGAATACGTTCTCGGGTCTTGTACACACTGCCCGTCACGCCATGGGAGTTGGTCTTACCTTAAGCAGGTGCGCTAACCGTAAGGAGGCAGCCTACCACGGTGAGGTCGATGACTGGGGTGAAGTCGTACCAAGGTAGCCGTAGGGGACCCTGCGGCTGGATTACCTCCTTTCAAAGACAATTTATAGCGCTTTAGATGTTTACATCTGGAGTTGTTATTAGTCAAAAAATAGCCATCACCGTCTTGTTATGTTATTGTATATGCTTGCTATTTCTTCTTTTTAATTATCGTATCGATATAAAATATCACACATAAAATAAGGTTGACGAAGCTGATACCAAGTTTAGGAAATAACTATACACTTGAAGCGGCGCCTTTTTGGTAATTTTAACCTACCATTTTCGCGCAAGTATGTTGAATACAGGCGTCTCAAATGATAAGCCAAATTTATTGAAAAAATATTTGCTCATCTGTTAACTTATTTTTGGGAGTTGGTATTATTTCCTAGACTTGGTGTTACTTACAACGCGAACGTGTAAGTGGCATCAACTTAAGGATTTCAGCAAAGTGTTTATGACACGCGTCTTTGCGCGTGGCATACGTAAATAAGCGTGCCCCGCAAGCCCCCCCCAAGGGGCGGCGCTGCAAGAGGTCTTGCGTACAACACTTTGCAGCGAAACTAAACAAAGTAGCACCCCTGAAGTTGACGCCATTGCTCGTATTTGTACTATAGCCTATGCAGTATAACATGATCAGGTTCGCGTTATAAATAATTGGGGCTATATCGCCCCTTAGCTGGCCTCCCCACCCTATTTGCCTCAGTTTTTGCGCTATTAGGTGGGGGTGCTATTTTTATGCAGCTCTTTCTAATATATAATATTTGTAATAACAAAAGCCTGCCTAGTATTTTTTTGTTGTCATTAGTTCGAAAGATATTATGATCGCCAACAGCTTATGTTGGGAATATATCATGACGTTTACATTAACTTTTAAGCAAAGATTGCTTGGACTAGTCGGTTTTGCAATATTGACCTACACATTGTGCTGGTTTTTTATAGCTAATCAAGCAAGGCATCAGATCATTAATGGAATTGAGCTGATGAAAAAGAGAAATATCCAAATAGAATATGCAGATATTAAGCTGAGTGGATATCCCTTTAATATCAGCTTGACTATAAATAAACCGCAGATTAGAGCTAACTACTTTCCAGGACTAAGGCAATTAGTAGAAGCAGCAACTTCTGGAGAATCGAGCAAGAAGCAGCGGCCACCAATACATATGCAACATACCTTATATTCCCCACAGTCTATTACCATGTGCTCGGATGCTTTAGCCCGTAAATATAGCATTTACCTCCCACGTGAGATAACTTCAACTTTGCAAGTAGGGGATAAAGAGTTAGTAGCATTACTGAACCTAAAGAATGCTAAGCTAACATTAGAATTTGGACATGCAGTAGTTAAGCATGGACTTATAGAGTATTTTGGGCAGTTTGCAAGTGAAGAATGGAGAGATATACAACGTCTGAGCTGGAAAAGTGATTCCATTATAATGCAAAGTAGTGTGGATCGCCAACCAATCTACAATGCTGAGCGTTTTCTGATAGAGATGCGTAGTTATAAGACTAAGGATGAGAACACTAGAATAGAGGGTTCTTACCAAAGTACCAAAAGCCAGTGCAGTGATGGCTTTAATGCTTACGTAAATGCGCTGATGAATACAGAGTACATGCATCAAGTAAAATATAATGCGGTGTTATATAATGTGTTATCTGAGATACTGTGGTGGCCAAAAGCTGGGCTCTCGAACACCTCTTTTAATTTTATTACAGAAATGAATTCTGACTCTACGGTAGAACTGAAAATACAGAACTACCGCTCCCAAGATGCTCTATCTTCTAGATCAATGGAGCTATCAGCCCAATATAAGAGTAAACATAAGCCAATTATACATCTAGCAGGTTATTATGCAGCGCGCTACCGCTCGGATTGGTATGACGTAGCATTAGAACATAATCGCCATATTCATGATTTAGCCCATTTTGATAGTTCAAGCTCGGACTATACGGAATATTTTCAATCTAGTTATGCTATTCCCCACCTACACGAATATGAGTATTTGATGGCAAAATTTGATGTGGAAATTCGTGAAACTAAACACAAGCAAGATAAAAGTAAGGTATTGCAACCCCGTTTTTTCCAGCTACGTACAGATCGTTATAATATAACCACTGGCGGTAATGCGACCCTATCACTGAAAGATCTTAACCTTAGTGGGCGTATGCAGATGCATATAAGTGGCTATCCTGCATTGGCTCAAGATATTGCCCGCTATATCAATCGAATCGATACAAAGTGTGTGGGCAATCAAGATGCTCATGAGAATGCTAATGTATTTACTACCATGTTGCAAAAAGTAGCAGAACAACATGATGCTCATAACGTTAAATTAAATATACATAATATTAAAAACAAAGGGGTGATGATTGGTAAACACCCACTTCATTCCCTTTTAACTGAAGAGTAAGATTAATAATAAACTTTAAAGCGCTAGACTTTGTCTAAAATGCCTACTATTCCTTAATATAAGTGACATTTATTTAGGGAAGGTGCTGTGGCACAGGGAATGGTGAGAGAATATCTTGAAGAAGCAGTAGGTGCAGTAGATACTCATAAAGACTCCTACATATCTGGTTTAGAGAACAAAATAGATACAGAACTATCAAAGTTTTCTGTGAATTTAGAGTCTTTGAGTGCAGAAGGAAGGCGGGTATTTTTAAAAGAGCTAGGACAAGCTAAAGTAATATACGTGCTTTAAATGAGACTGTTATTTACATGGAGCACCAGACTAAAGATTTGGCAATAGAAGCACAGCAGTTGAGTGAAGCCGAACGTGAAAAGATTAAGAAGGAACGTGAAGAAAAAGAAGTACATCTGCGAAATGAAGGCCTTGCTGCGGCAATAGAATTGGCAGCATTGCAGGCGACACCATTATTAAGTCCCACACTAGCAGCTTCCCTTTTTCCAGAACAAATTGCAATCATTAGCAGCATTCAGGCTATATATGATAACATAGCAGCCTTTGAAGAGAAAGGGAAAAAGCTTGCTTCTGAATTTGAGGCTCAAAAAGATATAACCCTTAGCAAAATTTCTCAGTCCCCAGTTGACAGACTACAGCAGTTACTAGGAAGCCCTGAAGCTTCAGCCAGTTTAGCAGCAGAAATGCAAATAGACCGCAAGGAACTACATAAACTTAAAATAGAGGGAGATTTTATAGTGATGGAGGGAGATGAGAAAAAACGTCTTCCCTATGTAAATTTAGAAAATCATATTAGGCAGGTTGTTAAAGAAGTAAATAATATAGATGCCGCCATCACCCCTTTAGATGTTCAAAACTAACAGGCGATTAAGCTTAAAATGCAAAGAGCGCAGGATAAGCAAATGTCGGCTGAGAAGAATGAAGAGGTATTAAGCAAGCTTGATAAAAGTATAGAAGAAGTTAAGAATAAAGTGCTACAAGCGAATGGAGTAGAGCCAGATGCTAAAAACCTCGATAAACAATGGAAGCAGCTTGAGCAACAGGGTGATAAAGATTCGCAGTTGGCGCAACAGATCCAACAAGTACAAGCTGCTGAGGTAGCTAAGCAAAAGCTTGAAGAAGGTAATAATAAATTAAAAGAGGCCAATTCCCAAGACCATAATGTGCAGCACGAAAAACATTTAGGTGAGATACGTCAGGGTATACAGCTTAAAAAAGTTGAAACCAAAGATCGTTCTGGTTCTAACCTTCAAATGTATATGGAGGATAAAGCCCAAGATATGGGAACAAAACTATCTGCTGGCGTGTGCCAAGAAGTGCAGCAAGTTGGTACTCAATTAAGTCAAGCAGAAATGGAATCAATGGGTAAAGCAAAACCTGGAGAGGCATTATCTCCAAGTAGCGCAGGGCGTGATATTAGTAAAGAGGGCTCTACTGGCTTAGGAGTATAATAGTTCTGGTCTTAAGGCAGACGATAAATCCAAATAATCATGTTTTTCATTTCGCATGTTTTAGTTCTAAACGCCGATTTTGGATAAGGTATGTGAGGGCTTAAAAGTGACGATTTTATGCGCCTTACACCATTAGTCTAATCCAAAATTAGCGTTCTAAGTAATAAAGCTAACATATTTACGCGAGACTGGACTTTGAACATAATTCCTGTTACTATGTAATATAAGTAATATTTATTAAGAGAATTTATTATGGCTCAGCTTCCTACCACCAGCTCTCAAACATATATGGAAGATAAAGCCCAAGATGTGGGGGCAAAACTATCTGCTGGCGCGCGCCAAGAAGTGCAGCAAGTTGGCACCCAACTGAGTCAAGCAGGAATGGAATCGATGGGTAAGGTAAAACCTGGAGAGGCGTTATCTCCAAATAGCGCAGGGCGTGATATTAGCAAAGAGCGCTCTACCGGACCAGGGCTGCAATAGCTCTGACTTAAGGCTTACTACTGTCTGGCGTAGGATTAGCTGTAGGCAAGGCAGCAATGCTTTCTGGCTTGGCATGCTTTACTACTGCTTCATCGAATGGCAATATCGGGTTGCGTACAATATCTGTTAGTTTACGCTGGTTAGCCAAAGCTACAGTCAAGTCTTTGGCCTTTTCTGGGTCCATTAAGGCTAAGATAGGTGCAAGCCTTAACTCTTTCATCTGGCGTGCTACATCCAATAGAACGCTCATTTGCAATGTATCGAAAATTTTTGCTGCATCGCGTGGCTTCATACTTTCGTAGATTTTAACTAGTCCTGCAATGTTAGCATTTTGTTTTTCTTCATACTTTCCCATAATACTATGTAGCTCATCTTGCAGCTTTTGTAGATTAACTAATTTTGTATCGATGCTTTGTTCGATTACGCGCATGACGTTCCTATCTAGTATAATCTCATCTTCTTTTTGATTCAGCTCGTCGCGTCTTTTCTTCAAATGCTGCAAAACTTGAATTTCAGGATCGCTAAAGTGCGTAATATTGCTTTTACAAGGCTTTTCTTGGCTATTCGTTTTAAGTTGCTCTGCTGGTGTAGTTTCCTCTTCTTGCTTGTTGTTTTTTATATCTGTTTTAGTCGCTTGGTTGCTATTAAGCTTTTGTTCTTTCTCAGCACTACCTTTGTTTTCTTCGGCAATTTTTTTCTCATCTTCTACTTTATCTGCCACTTTAGCAGGTGTCGGCTTGCTTGTGGGCTCCTCCACTGCTTGGGCTTTAGCAGGCGGTGCAGTGAGTACACGCACCACATCATCTGCAGCATCAAAGGCGCGAGTTAATACTGCAATTATCAAACATAAAATAACATAAGGTAGTAGACGCATTTATTTCTCCTGCTCTTCTAAGCTGCGTATTGCTTGCAGCAAATCTTTACTGGCACGGGTAAATGTAGTGTCTAGATTTGAGGCATCATTAGCAATTTTTGGCGCGCTAGCAACATGTTTTGGTTTACTAGCTGAATTTCCGACAGTTGAGGTGTCTAGAAGTGTCATACCACCACGTGCTTTAGTAATATTCCCCTCCAAGCGGTCTGCTAATTTGCCAGCAGCTTCTGTCATAAAAGATAAATCTCCTATTAGCTCTCCTGCTTTATTTATGTATAACTGCAACTCGGTAGCCGAGCTAGTAGAAATGCTCTTTAATTCTGCCACATTCTTATGTGTTTTGACTATGGCTGAATCAAAAGTCTTCACCATTTCGCTCAAATCATAGCGACTTTCTTTTAATGCCAATATCTTGCCATTTAGCCGCCAACAAAACCATATAGTTAAGGCCAGCAGTCCAATCATCAATAAATCTAGTCCCATTGACATCATTTTTCAGCCTCAGGTATGATTCTAATGCCTTCACTCACTAGGGTAATAGCTACGTTATCGCCAATCCTTCCTAACTCAGCTTTTCCAACCTTGATTTTATTGATCAGCACATCCCATGGGTGGTCACCAAATTTATCCAATACAATGGTTTTTCCTACTACTAAATCTGCTACTTCTCCTACCATAATGCCCGTCCCATTGAGGCGCACTTCAAGCTTTATTTTGCTCTTATTAATCTCTCCTTCAATGTGACGCATCCATAAAGGATCCTTTTGTCCTTGATTACCAACATAAGATTTAGCCAGCATTTTCTTTATTGGATCTAAAGTAATATAGGGTAATAATATGGATAGCCCACCTGCACGCTGGTCTAGGGCCACTTCTAAGTCAATTACAGCTATAGCATCTTCTGGCCTTAATACCATAGCAAATTTATGGTTGGTTTCTATCCTATCTAGGTCAAAGTGTAACGATATAACCTGCTCAAAACTATTACTTAAATCAGCCAATAATATCTCTGAAATACTACGTACCATGCCTATTTCAATTGAAGTAAAAGGTCGTTCCTCAACTTTTAATACAGGTGGCACCTTTCTTCCACCAAAGAGTATATCAACGAATGCATATACCAACTTACTTTCCACCGCAAGTAGACCAATATTGCTAAGAGCTTCTGACTTAAAAATCGATATAATACGCTCAGGCGCAGTTTCCATATATTCGCCAAACCGTGTGCTACGCAGCCCCATAATGCGTACGTCTACCATATCCGCAGTGTAATTACGTAAGGAATTGGATGCCAAGCGCACGAATTTGTCACAGATAATCTCCAGCATGGGCAGCCTACTATAGGTTTCCGTCCCTGGATTTAAGAGTATAGAGATGCTACATTCTTTTGTAGCATTGCCTTTAGGCGGCGCTTTGGCAGTAGGTCTGGTCATGTTTGCCATATTTTTAATGTTCTTTATTGTACTAATACTTCGTCGAATAAGAGGTCTTCTATTTGTACAGGGTATACTAATTTGTTAACCCTCAGAAGCAGCTCCTCCCTTAAGCGATATAGCCCTACTGACCCTTGCATATCTGCAGGGCGTAATTCTCGAAGATAAAGCTGAAAAGTATCGCGGATCTTGGGCATTTTTTCTTCAAGAGTGGCTTTATCCTTGGCATCTGAAAGCTCCAACTTAATTTTTAATTTGAGGAAACTAACGCTTTTGCCTTCTGTATTTAAGTTGACGATAAACCCATCCATATCTACGAGTGATTGGGCGGGCTCTTTGAGTTGAGCTTCTACTTGTTTTGTTTGCTCTTGCTGAGTTTTCTTCAGATGCCTTAAAAAGCCGCCTAAGCCTAGAATTAGTAGGAATACAATTATAGTTATAACAATAATTTTAATCTTGGGGCTAAGTGCAACTTTAGGCTCATCGTGTAACTTTTCCTCTTCCTCGTCGTGCTCAAGCTCTTTGTTTTGTTCATTATCTGTCATATGCTTACCTCAATATACTAATAGTATAAATAGGATAGATAAGTTTTCCTTATCACTCAATATGAAAATGCATGCACATGCCAGTTATATCATTTCCCTAAAATAATTTAGCCAATCAAGCTCCTTTTTAATTCATTCCAGCAAACAAAGAGATCAACTCAAAAGTGCGATAATGCTAAATTATGACTGGTGCGTGGCGCCATAAAGTAAGCTAATTTGAAGAGTACGGGGGTAAGGGCTTGTCTATGATACCCAAATTGAGCGTATGGGGAGGTGCTAGTAAAGAATAGTGATTGTCTTCCTGGAAGCCTCAAGTGCAAGCGGCAACTTGCGAGAGGCTATCCAGGATCCAGTGATATTCTCCTGTGTGGTCAAAGCCACACAATGACATTTCACTGGTGTTTTCGTC
>JANPII010000108.1:0-5968 GCA_031424915.1 Pseudomonadota bacterium | reverse complement strand
TCTTCATAAATTTCTTCACTTAAGTCATAGTCTTTATGTGTAAAACCAGATTTACAAAAAGCGTCACACATATCTATGACAAAGCTGTGCAGTTTCTGATTCGTAGAACTAGCGCCATTATCTCCGTTAACTATGCTCGTGAATAGAATATTATGCACCAATGAGCTCTTAGAAGATAATTTTTTGGTCTTAACTAATTTCTCATACACCTGTTTTACGTGTCCTTCGGTTAGCATAGCTTATTCCATAAATGTTATTTTAATGGCAAATATTGCAACACATTGTAATGCAACTAGTCAAGTTAAATTTATATAAGTTGTTATAAATAGTATGTTATATAAACTAAACATTGCAATTTTCAAATAAAGCCTGCTCTTAAGAAGGATTATTGTTCTGCGGCTTAATATCAAATCTTTTTCCAATCAGCAGTAGGCACGGAGTAAAGAACAGCGTTAGTATGGTTGCAAATGCTAGTCCTCCAGCAATGGAAGTTGCTAGCTGGCGCCATAAGGCACTGGCAGGCGCACCATAGCTTACTTGGCGTGTATAAAAATCAATAGTGAGCCCTAGCACCATCGGCATCAGGCCCAAGATAGCAGTGACTGCTGTCAGCACAATTGGGCGCACCCGCTGCACCCCAGTCATAATGATTGCCTTACGTATTTCAATGCCACTGCTACGTAAACGTTGGTAAGTGTCGACAAACAAAATATTGTTGTTAAGCACAATACCAGCCAGCGCAATAATTCCCACACCCGACATCACAATACCAAATGGCTGGCCAGAAATCAAAAGCCCTAGCAGCACCCCAACGGTAGATAGAAATACTGCACTCATGATGATGATAGTATGATAATAGTTGTTGAACTGAATCAGCATAGTCATAAACATTAGGAATAGAGCAGTTAAAAATGCATTCATCAAGAAGCGCATGGTTTTCATCTGTTCCTTTTCGTCACCGCGGAACATCACAGTTACTCCAAGGTCGTGATTTTCAGCAAACCAATTGTGCAACTCTCGTACTTTAGTATCTACCAATACTCCATCTTCTACATTAGCACTGATAGTAATGACTTCCTTGCGGTTTACACGCTTGATTTCCCCTACTTTTGGAGCTGGACGCATAGTAGCTACACTACTTAGTGGAATAGCTGTGCCATCTATTGCCACGACTTTGATATGCTGCAACTCTTTTATACTTCTACGCTCTTCAGGAAAACGAATAACAATATCCACCTCATCGGTTAAATAATCAGGCCGATAAGTGGAAACAACTAGCCCATTACTCACCAAGCGTATAGTCTGGCCAATTGTGTTAATGTCTACTCCGTAGCGTGCCGCTTTAGCTCGATCTACTAATATCTGCCACTCTATAGCCTTTTGTGGCCTACTATCTTCTATATCCTTATACCCCCCTGCTTGACGCATGGCTGCTATTATTTTGTCTGTCATTGCTGGCAACTTTTCCAACTGATATGCAGTAATGTCGAATTCAATAGGCTTGCGTGAGGGTGGACCCATTCTTTCTTGAGCGGTTTGAATGGTAACGCCATCGATATCTATAAGACGGCTCTGCATTTGTGCCAAAATTACATCAGCTTTGCGTCGCTTGTTCCATTCTGTAAATCCAAGTTGTATAGTGCCGATCGTACCTTTTGGTACATTCATATTATCATCGAAATTACCACTTTTAGCATAGAAGGTATCCACCTCAGATTTAAAAGGCTGCAGACGTTCTTCAACCTGGCGTAACAAAGCATCGCGCTGCGCTAAAGATAGATTGCCAGGAGACTGTACCATAATCACCGCACTATTTGGCTCTACTTTTGGAAAAAACTCTTTGCCATTACCGAAGAATGCAAAGACAAAATATACGACTAGTACCATACCGCAAAGACCGAACACAAATTTCTTCGGCTGCATCAGAACTTTCTCCAACATATCAGCATACACCTTAGACCAGCCCTGGAGGTTCTCTAAATTCCCATCTTCTGCTGCACAAACGGATTTCACCTCTTCAGCATCCGCTTCGTTAGGCTTGCCAAACAATGGCCCAAGCGCAGGCTGCAGGAAGAGCGCAAAGATTAAAGAGCTGGTAAGGATAGCAATAACTGTAATGGGCATATACTTCATAAACTGGCCCATAATCCCTGGCCAAAATAGCAGTGGCATAAACACAATAAGCTTAACTAAAGTTGAGCTAAAAACTGGCCATAACATTCGGATAGCGGCGTTAGTAAAAGCAGTTTCAGCTGGCTCCCCTTCTACCATCTTGCGATCTGCATATTCACTCACTACAATTGCATCGTCTACGATCATTCCTACCGTAAGAATAAGACTGAATAATACTACGACATTGAGTGTGAGGCCAAAGAGCTCCAACACTAAGATACCTGCAAAAAACGAGGCCGGAATAGATAGAGTAATTAATATAGAGGACTTAAAACCCACTGACAAAATAATAACTACCATCACCAGTATTATGCCTAGAATAATACTATTTTCTAATTCGCTTACCATCTCCATAATTCTTGCCGAGCGGTCTTGGGTATAAAATATATCAATTTTGCTTGGTAAATATTCTGCCTGGTCTGCGAGTGCAACTTTAACTGCCTTGACTGTAGAAATAATGTTCTGCCCAGTACGTTTAGACACTTCCAACACTACTGCCGGCTTGCCATTAACGCGCGCTTCTGTGGCACCATCTTTATAAGTACTACGCACCTCGGCTAAGTCGCGTATTCGCACTACACTGTCGCCATTTACTTTGACCGGAAAGTTTAATAATTCGTCGACATCCTTGATTAAGCTTGGCACTTTTAATGCGTACTCTCCGTTTGTTGTTTTGATGGAACCAGCGGGTATCAACAGATTATTAGAACGTATAATGTCGCTGATAATATTGGTGGATAAGCCATATGCCTCAAGTATATTGGGCTGAACCACAATCTCCACTACCTCCTCACGGTCGCCCCCTATTTTTACCGACAGAACTTCCGGAATGGCCTCTATTTGCTCAGCCATGTCCCGCGCTATATTGATTAGCGTACGTTTGGGAACATCACCACTTAGAACTACATTCAAAATAGGCTCAAGGCTAAGGTTAACCTCGTGCACTTCAGGCATTTTGGCATCCTGTGGTAGCTTAGGGCGGGTATCACTTACCTTGTCACGCACATCCTGCAATGCCTTATTGCTGTCAAAGCCTGCATCAAATTCCATAACCACCGAGGCGCTATTTTCATTAGCATACGAGGTAATTTCATTAATACCTTCAATAGAGCGCAGGGCGTTTTCTAGCGGTCTGACTAGCAACCTCTCAGAATCTTCCGGGGATATACCGTCATACCGTACAAGCACATAAATGATCGGCACCTTGACATCCGGGCTACTCTCTTTTGGAATATTAAGGTATGAAAAATAACCTGCTATGATCACTAAGATTAGAAATAAAATTGAGGCCCGGCTACGTTCTGCACAGCCTTTAATTAGCTCATTCATAGGCTTTTCCATCCTTAGGCTTAGGGACCTCAGTATTGACATTACTAGCCTTAGTTATACTGATCACAGTAAAATCACAAAAGATAAGGTCATTACTCAAGCTATTATTCACTGCTGTAATTGGCACACCTATTCTAATTGTACTTCCCACTGACGTACTAGCCAGACCCTGCTCTACAACCAAAGGTAGAGCTCCTTGACCAATTTTTGCTGTCTGTTGCTTATTACACCAGCTTATTTTCATACCCTGTGAGATGCAATCAAACTCTATTAAGTCTCCTGCAAATGCTAAAGGGGCTTGTTTGGGCTCCTGCTTTGCTGCCGGCACTTCTTTCGTAGATGGGCCGTAAAACTTATAGGCCAGCTTCTCAATCCAGGTGTAATCCTCATGTTTTTTCTTAGAATCAATAGTAACAACATACTGGGCTTGACTACTTGACTCTGCAGTAGTCACGGCCTGATTACGCGAGTTATATTGGTACTGTGTCCAAGCCACCCAAAAAAATAAGATAACCGCGCCAAAGTTAAGTAGCTTGTTATTTAGCATAAATCCATCCTCTTGTGCATCATATATATCTTATTCCCGTTCTTGTATCCATGCAGCTTGGATAGCTTCCAAAAGCTTCTCATTACAATGTGCAGGTTCCCCTGTAAACTCCTCAAGATCGCATACCATATGCTTCAAATCAGTAAAACGTACATTAGCTATATCTATATCTGGATGAGCGGCTTCTAGCTCTTCTGCTATTAACCAAATATCAGTCCACTTCATATGCATTGCCTTTAGGGTTAGTTCATTGCCCATAATATTAGCTACTTTGAGATATTTGGCAAGAGGCAGCCTAGTCTTTGCCTGTATTATATCGCTTCTACGCTCTGCACCTCTGGAATGTAGTGCCGCAACATGTTTTCTATACCATTTTTCAGAGTAATAGTAGAGCTTGGACAACCCGAACAAGAACCATGCAACTCTAAATAGACCACCCCATCGACAAATTTATGAAATACTATATCTCCCCCGTCCTGAGCTACGGCTGGCCTTACCTGCTCCTCAATAATTGCCTTAATCTGCTGCACAATCTCATCTTCCACCCCAGTAGTGCTTACTGTATTACTGGCACGTGCAAGCACTGCTGGCCGTCCTGAAGCAAAATGATCAAGCAAAACAGTAAGTACCATAGGCTTAAGTACTGTCCAATCCATATTGGGTTGTTTGGTAATGGTCACAAACTCTTCGGCCAAAAATATGCCAACCACACCAGGTATCTCAAACAATGCTTTTACCAAAGGCTCATGCTTTACTTCATCTCCTTGCGCAAAGCTTAGGGTACCAGAGGTAAGCACCGTTACTCCTGGGATAAACTTCATCGTCTGCGGGTTAGGGGTAGGTTGAGTCTGTATAAACATTTTTGCTCCTGCTATTATTTATCGATTATTTTTTATTTGCTGCTCTGTCAGAGGGATGGTGATATGCAGCTTAGGTGATAGTTTAAATGCCTTGCCAGGACCTTCAATTCCTCGGCGTTGAAAATGCTGCGAACGCCTGGCCTCTTCATTCATTGCTCTATTATAGCATATGCCTGACGATACTTCGCTATTTAAGCGCACATCCACCCCCTCATTGTAGGGTGTGTAATAATAATTATTAGAGTATGATTCTAATTTATAATTCAGTAAATCCGCAGGGTCTTGAAGGTGATAATCTTCAATCACCTCAACTCCTTTATAATGCAAACAGTCAGAAACCTGCTCAGTAGGGCCACCCTTGCTTTGCGCACTTGCCTCCATCATTATACTAGCACTAAACAGTGCTACTAAAAAAACTGCTATAGCCAGACATTTCATACGCAGTAGTTTATTAATTGACATACAACCAACCCCCCCAGTCATAGCTTACTTATAACTTGTAAGCACTAAACAACCTATATTTTACCTAATTTTTCTATGATATACAAGTATATCTCGCCCTGTTTAATACCCAGTCTAGGTAGTATGATTTAAGATAGAAAGCACATTCTTTTTATATAGACTGCCTCACGCAAATCCTGCGCTCGCTGCATCTGCGCCATCTTCTTGGTTGCAAATTCTCTTTTGGGATGAATAAGCTGCAGTATTTGGATTTTGGCCTCATTATCTTTTGTAATGCTATTCTTAATAGCTGCCATTAGCTCATCTGTACGCCCCTGGAGACAGTAGATACAAAGAACACCAGCCACTGTATCTAACTCAATTAGCACAAAATATGCTGCCCCTTGAGTCTGCGCAATGCATCCAATGTAACTACCACTTACTGGATAGCATAAACCAGGGCATAACGACAATATTACAGCTTCGCCCTCTTGCTCTATAATGGATCCATAAATCGTATATATGTGACCTAGCAACTGACTAGCGATACCTATTAAGCCAGAATGTAGCAGCTGTTTTATTACAGAGGAAGAAACGTGCAGGTGCTCGCAGCCGTCGA
>JANPII010000107.1:0-9579 GCA_031424915.1 Pseudomonadota bacterium | reverse complement strand
GCGATACAACAATTTTTTATATAATATATCGGGCACTTTATTACCTACTTACTTTTTTTGTTAAAGATTCCCGGCACCTTGCTCCCAGCTCCAACTGGAATTGGAGGAGCCAAAGCAGTCATCATGTTACTTGGCGACATTCCGCTTGCCGTCCCCTGCATTCCTTCCATCAGCTTCCCTAACGTGCCATAGGTCGGAATTACAGGCATAACCTTGCGCAACTGTTTTGCTTCCTCCCATAGATCCATATCTTTGAATAGAGCAAACTCACCAGATCCGCTGGCAGTATTACCACCCGTACCCATACCCCTTAAGGTATTTTGTGTAAAATTTTGCATCGCAATATCAAAACCTTCCGCCATTTATCACCTCTATTCTTATTTCTTAGATTTGGTATTACTTCCTTATTATAGTATGAGGCAAAGACAAGCACAATCATCAAAATAGAGCCGTACAAATTGTGCACTTATTTCCTAAGCTTGGTATAATTACAGATCTAGGGTCAACTATATTCTAACTCAATTTAATCAACTCCATACGAGTCTTAATTTTTTTCTAGCTTTAAATTTTTCACACTGCTACGCTTAATATTATATTAATATAATTGAGCGGTAATAATGACTGAAAAACACGATATAGTAATAGTTGCTGCACTTCGTAGCGGTGTAGGTAACTTTAATGGCACTCTTGCCAGCCTTCCTGCAACTCAGCTTAGCTTACCTATATTCAAAAAGTTAATGCTAGACTGTAAATTAACACCCGAGATGGTGTCTGAAGTAATTATGGGCCAGGTACTATCTGCAAGCACCGGACAAAATAGCGCACGGCAGGTTGCTATGGCTGCTGGAATGTCAAAAGAAAGCACAGCATGGGTAGTAAATCAAGTATGTGGTTCAGGACTATGGGCGGTAGCTATGGGTGCTCAAAGCATCGCCAGCGGTAGCAACAGTATCATCATAGCAGGAGGACACGAAAGCATGAGCCAATGCCCTCACGCAATTCATTTGAGAAATGGCTTGCGTATGGGTAACGGTATCTTAGAGGATATCATGATTAAAGATGGTCTAACTGATTCATTTTCTGGCCTACATATGGGAATCACTGCAGAGGCTATCGCAGAGAAATATGATATTTCACGCCAGGCACAGGATAAATTAGCGGCAGAATCACAAAACAAGGCTAGTAGCGCCCAGAAGGCTGGGAGATTTAAAGATGAAATAGTGCCAATCGTTATCACTAGTAAAAAAGGAGAGACTGTTTTCTCCGCCGATGAGTTTATACGCCACGATGCTACCTTAGAAAACCTTGCAGCATTACGACCTGCTTTTAAGAAAGATGGCACCGTAACCGCAGGCAATGCATCAGGAATTAACGATGGTGCTGCTGCTGTATTGTTAATGACACGCCAAGAAGCTGATAAACGTGGTTTGCAACCTATGGCCACAATACGTAGTTTTGCTACTGCAGGAGTAGAGCCTATGCTGATGGGAACTGGCCCCGTGCCAGCAACACAGAAAGCGTTGGCTAAAGCTGGTTGGCAGATCAAGGATCTGGGACTGATTGAAGCAAACGAGGCATTCGCAGCTCAGGCAGCAGCGGTAGATAAGCTGCTTGGCTGGGACACCGGAATAGTTAATGTAAATGGCGGCGCTATTGCTATAGGGCATCCCATTGGCGCATCTGGTGCACGTATTCTAGTTACATTGCTTCATGAGATGCAGCGACGGAATACCAAGCGTGGGCTTGCCACTTTATGTATTGGCGGCGGTATGGGTGTTGCGATGTGTTTAGAACGCGAATAAAGGCTTAATAATTAACAATACAAGAGGGGAACATGACTAGAAGAGTATTAATAACGGGTGGTACCAGAGGTATCGGCCGTGCTACTGCGTTAGCCTTTGCTAAAGCTGGCTATAAAGTAGCCGCAACTTATGCAGGCAATTCTGAGGCAGCCAAAAAATTCGAAGCTGAATCAGGAATCAAGACTTTCAAATGGGATGTGGCTGATTTTAGCCAATGCCAAGAGGGTATAAAACAAGTTGAAGTCCATTTAGGTGGTAACATCGAGGTGTTAGTTAACAACGCGGGGATTACACGCGATGGGATGATGCATCGCATGCCAGTTGAAAATTGGGATGATGTGATCCAAACCAATCTGAGTTCCGTCTTTAACTTAAGCCGGGCGGTAATTGAAAAAATGCGGGAAGCTAAATTTGGCCGCATTATTAGCATGAGCTCGGTAAATGCCCATGGCATGATGGGCCAGGCTAACTACTCTGCGGCTAAAGCTGGGATTGAGGGATTTACCAAGGCCCTAGCTTTAGAAGGCGCCCGCGCTGGTATCACTGTCAATGCCGTAGCGCCAGGTTACATCAACACTGAAATGGTAGCAGCAGTCCCACAAGATGCCTTAGAGAAAATTGTAGCTAAGATTCCAGTAGGTAGATTAGGGGAAGCTGAGGAGATAGCTCGTGCAATCGTGTTTCTAGCTCATGACGATTCGGCTTTCATAACGGGCACAGTATTGCCTGTCAATGGTGGCTTGCGGGTGTAGTAAAGGTTTGTTTGAGCTTAGACAGGGCCCTGGTCTAAATTTAACTTAATAGCCCTATCTAGCGGTGTTAAAGCTGCTTCTGCTCTCTGGCCTTTCATTATACAAATATGCAGGAATTTCAAAAATAGAAACACTTCCTATTTCTGTGTAATTATGTAATATATAGGCGGCTCCCATAATGCCTGTACCTAAAGCCATAATGGATTTATTTTCGAACCAAATTCCAACTGCTATACCCAAGCAGCCAGTAGCGCCTATCGTTGATGAAACAGCGTAAGGTATTGTATATTCATTAAGAGAATTTTGTTGAATCATTATATTACCTATATTTTTAAAGCTTCAGTTACTGAAGCGTGGCGGAATAAAAAAAGCAAGTTGAAAATTGTTATATTTAACCTTAAATATCAACATCACACGCCATAAAAATCAATTTTAGTTTTAATTGTGACTACCTTGGGTATGTACGGTATCCAAGTTAGAAAAGCCGGTGGTGTTGCTATTGAAGTGTAGGCTCACTGTACCTACTGGGCCATTACGGTGCTTGGCGATAATAACTTCTGCTACGTTCTTCACTGAATCTATTTCTTTTTGCCATTCTACAAAATTTTCATCTCCCATGGGCATTTTTCTCATTAAGTAATATTCTGGGCGATATATAAACATCACAACGTCTGCGTCTTGCTCAATATTACCGCTTTCCCGTAAATCAGAGAGTTGTGGTCTTTTATCTTCTCTATTTTCTACGGCACGTGAGAGCTGAGATAGCGCCACAACTGGGATATCCAGTTCTTTAGCTATAGCTTTAAGCCCATTAGTGATTTCACCAATTTCTAATACTCTGCCGCCTGAATCATAATGTGAGGAACCACGCATTAGCTGCAAGTAATCCACCACAATCAGCCCTAAGTTATTCTGCCTGCGAATTCGCCGCGCCTTAGTACGTAGCGCAGATATTGACAGCGACGGAGTATCATCAATATAAAATGGCAGGGAATTTATATCTCCCATAGTATTGGATATTGTAATAAACTCCTCGGGGCTAACTTTTGCAGTTCTTACTCTACTACCATCTATCCCTGTTTTGATAGCGATAATTCTAGATGCAATCTGTTCGGATGACATTTCTAAAGAGAAAAACCCAACTGATCGCTGTTTCTGCCCATTAGTTTCACGTGAAAATGTGGCAGCGGCATTAATAGCAATATTAACTGCTAAAGAGGTCTTACCCATAGAAGGTCGAGCTGCTAAAATAATTAGATCTGAACTCTGCATCCCACCCCCTAAAATATCATTAAGATTAATAAACCCGGTATTTGTTCCTATTATCTCAGTGCCAGATTTCTTAGCATTCTCTATGCGCCGCAATACCTCATGTACTGATGTCTTTAATGTAACTATATTATCCTTTACTTCTCCTTCACAGGCTAATTGAAATAGCTTGGCTTCGGCTTTCTCCACCTGCCCCATAGGCTCTATTTCAATATTACTGTCATACGCATCATTTACCGTATCTTCTCCTATTTCAATCAAGCGTCGCCTTATGGCTTGGCTATGTATGTCACGTGCTAACGATTCTATATTCAGAATGGTTGCACTATTTGAAACCAATTTTACTAGGTAATCAAAACTGCTGATACCTTGCTCTTTAAGTGCTTCCTCATTTTCAAAGTACTGCTTTAAGGTAATGGGCGTAGCCACCATTCCTCGTTCCATAAAACGTAATACAGCTTCATATATCTTGGAATGTAGAGGAACATAGAAATGGGTGGGATACAGAAAGTCTGATACTCTATTTACGCTTTCATTATTAATTAGAAAGGCACCAATTATCGCTTGCTCTGCCTCAACATTACTAGGAGCATGACGGATTGTTTGTCCATCATCAACTTCCTTAAGTACTGTATTGCTCTGTGCCACATCAGCTCCATTATACGGTTATACCGTAATTTCTTATTGCCATAATAATCGCTTCGATATTCTGAATCGGAGTACTAGGAATTACTCCATGCCCTAAATTAAAGATGAAGCGCCCTGTTCCCAGGGCGCCCACCGTCTCTTTTACGGTCGTGACCGCCTGCTCCAAAGAAGAGGCCAATAGTATGTTATCAAGATTCCCTTGCAATGCAATACCATTTAAAACTTTTTTTGCCCAAGCTAGTGGAACATACTGATCCAGTGCCACTACATCCACTTCTACATTTGATACATAATCAACATACATTAACCCAGCACCCCGTGGAAATCCTATAATCTTTAGGTCGGGATAAGCATCTTTTAAAGCCTTAACTATTCTTTTGGTTGGCTCTATAACCCATCTTGCGAACTGATCAGGAGGAAGCATTCCTGCCCAAGAATCAAATATTTTTATTATTTCTGCCCCAGATTCTACCTGCATCTTAAGATATTCGATAGTAATTTCTGTTAAATCGTTAATTAATATAGAAAATTTTTCTGGACTACTGTAAGCAAACCCTTTGACCTTATGGAAATCTTTACTAATTTTACCCTCTACCATGTAACAAGCCACCGTCCATGGAGCTCCTGCAAAGCCGATCAATGCCACATGAGGATAATTTTTATCTATCTCAGCTCTAATTAACCTTAGCGCCTTAGAGACCGCAGCAAACGCCTCATCTTTACGGCTTTTTTTGTGTAGGTTTGATATATCAACCTCAGGACCATTACCAGCAAAACTAATATCTGCCCCCATAATATATGGTACCATAAGAATATCAGAAAATAAAATCGCTGCATCCAAATCAAAGCGCTTAAGGGGTTGCATCGTTATCTCTAAAACAGCCTCAGGAGACATACAGACTTCAAAGAATGAGGAGTACCGCCTTTTTACTTCATGAAATTCAGGTAAATATCGACCAGCTTGTCGCATAAACCATATAGGAGTACGTTCTGCTCTTATACCTGATGTAACCTGTAGTAAACTTTTTGTCATCTTAAATAATAGATTAATTATATCTTATATCTCTATTATCATAGAAGTGTTGGTATGTTAACTACTATTACAAAGAATTTTACCAACGGCTTTTTAACACTTTGTTATACTAGATATCATGATATGTTAGTAACCGTGTGTGACCAGCCATTTACACACCTTTAATGATATTAATAAACCGTTAGTTATGTGTCGGTATCTATTTTTCTAAACATACTAATAGGTAGCAGTTATAAGTTTTCAACATGTTGGCTTGTTAGGCAATATGTATAAAGGAATTGGTGAGAAAAAATACCTGCGCGATTGCCAAGATAGTTACTAACACTTAACTAACACTCTTTTGTATAGGTGGGGACCCATTTCTTTGAAACAATTAAAGATAAATAATACCACGTTTAGGAAATAACTTGGTACAAGATCTATAAAAAGCATCAAAAATCTGGATTAGAGTAATGTGGAGGGGGCGTAAGGGGAGGAATTGTATCTGTCAGTAGGCTACGAAAACTAGGGCGCGACTTAATTAACGCGTACCATTCTTTTACTCTGCTTTTCCGATTCCAGGGTACGTCTCCTAAGTAATCTAAAACCGAAAGTTGAGCAGCAGCAGAGAAATCCGCCAAAGTAACACGATCATCTGTTAGGTATTTCTGATTGCAGAGTAAATGATTTAAGTAATCAATATGATACATGATGTTACTTTTAGCCGCACGGATTGCTTCTGAATTTGGTGCACCAGCATGAATTAGCACTTTAATTACTTTCTCAGCTATCAAATATCGGCTTACTTCATGATAAAATTTATGATCAAACCATTCCGTAACACTTCGTGTAGTACTGCGAATTTCATTGGTAGAGCCTAGTAAGTTAACATTAGGATAAGCTTCTTCAAGAAACTCAAATATAGCATAGTTGCTAGCCAGCACTTTACCATGTTTGTATTGTAAAGCGGGAGTAGTACCAAATGGATTTAGGGCAAGATATTCTGCCCTACGCTCCCAATACTTCTCAGTTTGTAGCTGAAAGGCTATCCCTTTTTCTGCTAGTACCACACGTAATTTACGCGAAAAGGGGCAAAGCGGGTGGTGATAGATCTTATACATCAGTGTGGTGACCATTTAGACTGTTACCTCAATTCTTCTGGTATTTTGAATTTTACATTCTCATTAATTCCGACCATATTCCTTACTTCAAGAGGGAAAAATTCACGCAATCGCTCTAACATTTGCTCTAGTAGTACAGCGGGTGCAGAAGCACCGGCTGTAATTCCAATACGTTTTACGTTGGTAAACATTTGAGGATATAAATCAATTGGATCATCTATTAAATATGAAGGAATACCACGCTCAACACCGATATCACGCAGCCTGCTAGAATTAGAGCTAGTTTGACTGCCAATTACTAATAATACTTCTGCCTCTTGAAGCAATGACTTTACAGCATCTTGCCGGTTCTGTGTAGCATAGCAAATATCCTTTAATTCTGGTCCTATAATATTGGGAAAGCGTGCTTTAAGAGCAGAGATAATCTCCTTGGTATCATCAACGCTCAAGGTAGTCTGAGTGACATATGCCAATTTATCCGGATCTGAGACTACTATAGATTTTATATCTTCTATATTTTGAACTAAGATAACTTTTTGTTCTACTCTTCCACTCGTTCCTTCAACTTCAGGATGCCCAGCATGACCTATCAAAATCAACTGTCTTCCCTCGTTCTCTCTACGTTGAGCTTCATAATGTACTTTTTTTACCAATGGACAGGTAGCGTCTATAATTGCTAGATTTCTACGAGTAGCATTGATTTCTACTAATTCTGCTACTCCATGGGCAGAAAATATAACCGGCACGCCTTCAGGCACCTCGTCTACTTCGTCTACGAAGATAACACCTTTGGCTCGCAAGTCTTCAACTACATACTTGTTATGCACTATCTCATGACGTACATATATTGGTGCTCCATATTTATTAAGTGCTCTTTCTACAATCTCAATAGCTCTTTCTACTCCAGCACAAAACCCTCTAGGTTGAGCTAGGATTACTTCTTTATTTTCTGCGGTATTATACCCCATGTTACTCCTGCTTTTCTTGTATATTTAATTGAGATCCATGTTTTTCATTTGACCTTTCCATTATAATGACAAATTCATCTTTGCCAATAAGGCCTAGATTTTTTCTTGCCAATTCATCAAGCATATCAAGATCAATGCTGTTAGTACGTACCAAGCTAACTCTTTGCTCTAATAAGGTACGTTCCTCTTTTAAAACACTTAGCTTTTCTCTCTTTTCCTCTAGCTCTTGAGATAAACGTAAGTATGAAAAAATGCCGCGATCTCCATGTAATGCATGATATACAAAATATGCAAGTAGTAAGTAGACTAACATCCCAGTTATCATAACACGACGTTTGGATAATACTTTGCCTAAGTTATACATTAATCCTCACGGTAACCAAAGTCTTCACCGAAGTAAACGCGTCGTGCTGCTTGGTTTTGTACTATTTGCGCAGCAGTGCCGTGTGCCATTACCATGCCATCGTGAATAACATAGCCGCGGTCAATAATTGCCAGTGCTTCACGTACATTATGATCAGTAATTAGCACTCCAATACCCCGGTCTTTTAGATGGAGGATCATCTGTTGGATCTCTGTCACTGCTATAGGATCTATACCAGCTAGGGGTTCATCTAATAGCACATAATTCGGAGAAGCAGCAAGGCAACGTGCTATTTCTACACGGCGCCGTTCTCCTCCAGATAGGGCCACAGCCGGTGCATTACGTAAATGGCTTATCATGAATTCGGCCAGCAGCTCTTCCAGCTTGGATGCTCTTAGTCCATAATCTAATTCCTGTAATTCAAGAGCTGCCATGATATTTTGTTCTACAGTTAGCCCGCGAAAAATAGAGGCTTCTTGCGGTAGGTAACCCAGACCCAAACGCGCTCGTTTATGCATGGGCAGTGTGGTTATGTCCTGCCCATCTAATATTACATTGCCATAATCGGGTATCACCAATCCCATCATAATATAAAAACACGTAGTTTTACCTGCCCCATTAGGGCCAAGTAACCCAACTACCTCACCCTTTTGTACTTCTAAGCTGACTTCGCGAATTACTCGCCGGCCATCATATATCTTGCCTATGTTAGCAGCACGCAGCATGTGGCTCATTACTCCTCCTGAGTGCGGCTTTTATGTAAGGTCGCCTGCACCCGCTTATTGATTTGTGGTTCAGTGTTCATTATGGCATGCTGTGTTAGTAAGTTGTATAATAGTTGAGAACCCGTGATTACACTTTTATCTTGAGTTACTCTTACATTTCCACTTAAACATAATTGTTGATCATTTGCATTGTATACCGCATAGTCTGCAGTAGCCCGTCTTTCTTTAGTTATAGCTTGTACATTTCCCTTTATTTCAATCTTTTGCAACCCATCTAACATTTGGTTACTAGCAGATGTTATCTTATTTGTCTGGCTATGATAAACTATCATCTTTTCGCCAAGCAATTCTGCCGACAAATAATGCGCCACAACATGGCCTAAAAACTCTGCTTGTTGTTTAGATATATTTATTACTAGACGATCTGCAGATACAGACACATTATTGGTGCTTGCCTGCACGTTCAGGGGGACAAATAGTAAATGTAATATAACATAGCTTAGAGCTTTGCGTAAAGAATTCAGATAAAACTGAAGTCTGTACATGGCACCCGACTATAATTCCAGATCAGCAATGGTCTTCTCAAGGGAAGCTTGCTCCTTTGCGGCGGCGGCTTCTGCTCGAGTCTTAGCTACGGCGTATACCCGGTCCAGCTCAGTTTGAGAGCAAAGGCCTAATAGAACGGGATCTTTAGGTTTTATATTCTGTGAGTTCCAGTGGGCGCGGCTTCGTACAGATTCAATCATATTACGAGTAGTGCCAATTAATTTTGTAATTTGAGTGTCACTCATTTCTGGACAATGTTTAAGTAGCCAGGAAATAGCATCAGGCTTATCCTGACGCCTTGCAATAGGAGTATATTTCCCGCTGCTTCTAGTTTTCTTTTTGTTTTGTGCTTTTATGATGCGCTGAGCTTCA
>JANPII010000106.1:0-5513 GCA_031424915.1 Pseudomonadota bacterium | reverse complement strand
CCAAACTCAATGAACTTTTCGCGACGAAAGCTGACGGCGCCATTACCTCCATCTCCAGCTTTTAGATATATCTTTACTTCATCAATAAAATACATTCAAAATCCTCGAAAAAATTCTATATACCATTTAATAAAATTCTGGCGCACCCGACAGGATTTGAACCTGTGACCTTCGGCTTCGGAGGCCGACGCTCTATCCAGCTGAGCTACGGGTGCACAAATACAATAACGCTATGCCGTTATATAAAACTATGCAATATACTCCACATTCAGGATTTCATAATAACGGATCCCTCGAGGAGTAGAAACTTCAATATTTTCGCCCTTATGCTTGCCAATTAAGGCGCGCGCAAGAGGGGAAGAGGTGGAAATCATTTGACGATTACTGTCAGATTCGTAGTCACTTACGATTTTGTAAGTAGCCTTCTCTTCGGTTTCTTCATCAACGACAGTAACAGTGGCACCAAACTTTACCTGATCACCAGAAAAATTGCTGATGTCGAGCACCTCTGCCCTAGAAAACATTCCTTCTAGATCTGCAATCTTAGCCTCAATATAACCCTGCCGTTCCTTTGCTGCATCATACTCGGCGTTCTCTGACAAATCGCCATGCGAACGCGCTTCTGAAATCGCTTGAATTACTGCAGGGCGCTCAATAGACCTCAAATGGTGTAGCTCGACCTCTAGCCTGGCATAGCCTTCGGGCGTAAGAAAGAATTTTTCCATGGCAATGCTCATATATCCTTTAATCAAGATCCCTACTGTAGCTCATAATCAACTATCACGCAACTACCTAAAGTTTAATCTGTACAGTTTATAAAGTAAATGCATCTTTAGCTAAGAAAGGCTATCTATAAATTATTGTATTAATAGACTTAGCCTGTAATGTTTTATTAACTATTTTGTAGCATAGTAAAGTTACCAACTAATAAAAGGAACTATTATGCAAGACAGACCACGCGATTGGAGAACAATAGACCAGAAACTCGAACAAGCAAAAGAGAAGATTAAGGCTTCTGCACAACAGTATGCTGAAAATATTGTTTTCGACCGCTTAAAGAGTACTACTCAGATAAATATCGATAATTATCAGGCTGTGTCTGAAGATATTAAGGCAGAGATTGAAAAAATAGATAAAGATATCCTTGAAGATGCAGACCTGAATGTACAAGATAAACTAAAATTAGAAGAGAGAGTTAGAGATAAGTTAATAAATTTGAAGAGTTTAGAAGCTGAATCTGGAGCAGAAAAACTCATAGCTAATGTAGACTCAACGGTTATGAATAATGAGAAAAGAGAATATATAAAAGCGAAACAAGAACTGGAGAAAATTGAGCAAGACATTACTAAGAAAGAAAAAGAGGGAGACTATGTCAGGGTAGCAGCCCCAGAAGTAGGAGATAATGTTTTAAATAAAAAGCAAGACTTAGAGGCCGTAAAATTAGAGGATGATGTTAAGAAAGGCCAAGAAATAAAAAATGATACTTTAGATGAAAGTAAATTACTTTCGTCGAGGGCAAAAGAAAGCTTGGGTGCTCTAGAATTGAATGAAAAGCATCCACTCATGCGAAGGTTAGATAAACTTAATGATATAGACAATGCTGCAGAGATAAAGCAAATTAAAGCTATGGCTGAAATAATTGGTGGTTGTCCAGAAGAGGAGCGCGACAAGATACTTAAAAAAGCACAGACAGGGCCAGGCGCTATAATAAAGATTGACGAAAAAGATTATGAAGCATTAAAACAGCAGATTGCTGAAGGAACTGATAAGCATGGGAAAAGCCGTATGGTTTTAGAAGAAAAAGATGGACAACATTATCTACACATGAAGCTGCGTGGCGAAGATTCGGTAATGGCTAACATTGGACGTGCTGTTGATAATATGCGCTCATATAATTCAAGTAAGGAAGCTTTGCAAGGTATAGCAATAGATCCTAAGATATTAGAAAATCTAAAAGGTATGAGTGAAAATAAAGGACAAGATATGAAGGCGAGCCAGGGGCAAGGTCAAGGTAAGGGCCAATCTATAGCGTAGCTAAAGCTTGCTCCACCTCGTGCAGCAAAAGCTGGTGCTTGGCAGCCAAAGCCTGTTTCTGCAGTTCCTGGGCTTTACTGAAGGAGCGTTTGGCCGGTTCCATATCACCTACTAGTATGTGGCTTTTGGCCAAAGCGAGATGATATCCCAGCTCATCACCCTGGCGAGACATGGCGATTCCCAGCTGTTGCCAAGCATAGGCATTGTCTGGCTCTAGATCCAAGGCGCTACGCAGCAGCTGCCCTGCCTCTATAGCATCTTTCTTCCCAGCCAACAACACTACCGCTAGCTCCATCTTTAGCAATGGCTCTTGCGGCATCAGAGCTAATGCCTTGCGGTAGGGGGCGATCGCTTCTTGTATGCGCCCGTTTTCATATAGAATTTGTCCACGTAATTCCTGCAGATAAGCCGTATATTGTCCCATTGCTAGTAAACGATCTACCATAGCTAGTGCCTCATTAGTATATCCTTGCCGATAGCTGGCCACTGCTTTGGCGTATAGAGCTGCGTTGCTATTATCTTTATATTTTTCTGCAACCTGGGCAGGTGTTAGGGTAAAGCCATCTATTTTAGCTATAACCATATTGTAGTGTTGTCGCAATGCCTCAGGTAATTGTCCTGAGTGGGCTTTATGGCGTTCTAGCATATTGATACGCTCGCGAGTAGTGGGATGGCTGCGCCAGTAGGCGTTGTCATCATTATGAAAAAGCCGCTCTTCCTGCTGCATAGTATGTAAAAATCCTGCTAGACCATGTGTAGATAAGCCAAGCTTACCCATGTAATCGATTGCTCCTTGATCTGCTGCTGTTTCTTGCATACGGCTATAGGCTAACATATTCTTGATCAATGCTTCCTGTACGCCTATGCTTGCTCCTAAGCCCGCCATGGGTTGGCCAGAAGCAGCACCTACTGCTATTCCTAGTATTGTACCTAAAGTACTTAGGCGTTGAACATCCTCTATTTGTGATTGCCGTAAGGAGATATGGCCGCGAACAATATGTCCGCATTCATGCGCTAGCACTCCGGCTAAGGCTTCGGGTGTCGCAAGCATGGACAACAAGCCAGTATGGATAAAAATATGGCGTCCATCTACCACAAATGCGTTAGGCGTAGAGTTGAGGATCAAACGTACCTTAATTTTCTGCTTAGCTAAGCCTGCTGCCTTAAATACTGGGGTGGCTATGGCGGTAATGACTTTTTCTGCCTCTACATCGCGTACTAGAGCATAAGTAGGGTTTACTGGCCAGAAGCATAGCATTAAAAGGAATAGGATGGCTTGCGCTGTACGACTAGCCATTTGCTGCTGTATATTGGGCAATTAGCTCAAGTAGGCCATGCTCGAGGTCGTGGCCTCCATACTGCTCTACAAATGACGGTACATCACCGCTATAACGTATAGCGCCACTGTGTAGCACCACAATACGGTCGCATATCTCCTCAATATCGGCCATAATGTGTGAGCTGAAAAAAATTGAGCGTTGCTTGTTTTCTTGAATGTATTCCTTGATCTTAGTTTTTAAAGCAACGCGTGCTTTAGGATCCAAGCCGCTCATAGGTTCATCAAGAATAAGCACGGGTACACCAGTTAAAAAAACTGCAGCTAAACCGAGCTTTTGGCCCATACCTTTAGAATAAGACTTAATGTATTTATTTAAAGCTGCGGGGTCTAAATCTAGGCTAGCGCACATTGCTGCTGCTTCTTGGGATTTATATTTTTGATCATAAAATGAAAGAGTAAGCTCCAAAAACTCTCGTCCGCGTAAGTTAGGGGAGGGCGCAAACTTCTCTGGTAAATAAGTAAAAAGGCTGCGTGCATAGGGAGTTTTATTGTCTTTGCCCGCAATGCGGATTTCTCCGCCAGTAGGATTGAGGAGTCCTAATATAGATTTAATCATGGTTGTCTTGCCAATTCCATTTAAGCCTACTAGGCCTAGAATTTCTCCGGCATTTAGTTCTATATTCACGCCATTTAATATTGGTGGAGTGTCATAGCTATAGGAGTGAGTTAAATCTTGAATTAGCAGTGGTATAGAGCTCATCTGTCCCCTTGGTTTATTGTAAATGCGAAACGAGAATCCAAATGGCCTTTTTGTGCCAACGCAAGCGCTCTACTAGAAGATCTTCTGTCCCATCGTCATGCGAGGCTTGAGCTGCTTTTATTCCTTCGCTTAAAGCACGGCATACGATTTCATGGCTTTTGCTTAAGTCGCTAAGCATATGTTGAGCGTTAAAGCTAGGATCGCCTGCGTGAATGGTGGTGAGCTTAGCAAAGCTTTCAAAGTCTGCATGTATGGAAGAGCCAAGAGTGCGGATATGCTCAGCTATCTCATCTATAGCTTTGGCCATCTCTTCATAGTGCATTTCTAGCAGCAGATGTAATTGATAAAAATCTGGCCCGTGAACATTCCAATGATAATTCTGCGTCTTCAGATATAACGCGTAAGTGTCAGCAAGGATTTGCTTGAGTTGGTGTATTACTTTAGACATAATTCCCTCATCCAATTGTTATCAAATAGCTGCACACCTTGTTATGCTAGGCGTCTCCTGCAGTTTCACTCTAACTTACTACTAAACAGAAGGCAATGCTACATTTAATGGCATAGACAAAAAAATACCCCGCCATACAGGCAGGGTATTTAAAAATAAATCGTTGTATATTTAGTGAGCAAGCTGCGCTTGTGGTGGTGCGTTAAAGTCGCAAGCATAGCTGTATATAGTATCACGCACATAGCCGCCACAAAAGAAAGACAACGCTGCAGGTGCTAATAGCATAGTATATAGCGCCATCTCTTCGTCGATTACCTTTCCTATAATTGCTGCTATAGCAGAGCTAGCTAAGATAATAGCAGCAGTAGAGGCGACAGATGCGCCCATTTCTAGTTTAAAATTATAGTGGTCGTTATTTTTACGCCTTAAATTTTCTTCTTCTAGTAGCTCTTCTGCTTCTTTCCAATCTTGAGCGATATAGTGTAGAGCGACGTTCATGCCTATTGCTAAAGATTGTATAAATCCAGCCATAATACATACATCGGTTACTGAGACGGCCAAAGCAGTGCCATAAAGAGCCAAATGTAGGTTTGCGGCGTGTGCCACGAATGCAACAGATGTTGTAGAGATGATGCTAGAAGACAAAAGACTAAAAAGCTGAATTTTATCAGTGTTTTCTGCAAAGTGTTTATCGGCTTTATCCAAAAGTTGCTCTGCTTTCTCAGAGGCTATCTTGTAGAGGTGGGAAAGTTTTTCTATAGCTTCTTTATATAGGATATGAGCCTGGTCACATTTGTGGTCATAATATGCTCTAGCATATTGGCTACGCAAGCCAGAGCTAGCTACTGCTATGTCAAAAAGAGTCACTTCATTTTGAAGCTGCTTTTCACCAACAACATTTTCGTTATGCAATGCACCATAAGTAATGGCCCCAAACTCAGGAGAACGCACGCCAAAAAATAGGTGGTTGAAAAAAGTAGGGTGCCTTAACA
>JANPII010000105.1:0-8010 GCA_031424915.1 Pseudomonadota bacterium | reverse complement strand
GCTAATTTAGCATGCTCTTCTGGGGATTTACCTGCCACTGCCATTTGGAGCATATTCTGATTCATAGCTTGAACAAAGTCAGAATTTTTCTCTCCACCTTGGCCGACAGAAATGCCAAGCCTTGCTTGCATTTCATTATTTATAGCTAAAAATGCTTCTGGATTTAGAGTGCATGACCTAATTAAAAGTCTTCCTTCTTTGCTTGTGAGTAATTTTGCCATGCTTTCGACAGCGTTGCCCACTTCTTTTGATAGCTCGGAGGATTTGAGATTTATTCTTAATTCCCCTACTAATATCGCTAGACCCGAAGCTATAGTGTCCGATGTTAAATTAGCTTTTTTCCACTCTTTACTTACCGTGATCTTCTTGAGCTCTTCAGCGCCTAATTTTTTAATATTCTCAGCCCCTAAAGGTTGATAGTTCGTTTTCAAGTTAGTAAACCCTGTCTCATTTGCCTTACCCTTTGTCATATGGATACTCCATAAATTATTGCTATTCTTAATGAATAGTAGAGCAAAGCAATTAACAAATGGTTAATTGCTCTAAACTATGGATAAAAACCCCAGTTTTGGATTGGATAAGGTGTGCGATGGCGCGGCAATCTAGAAACATTAACATTTAATGGATCACCACGGCCACTGGCATGGCCTCGTGAGGAGGACTTTCTGCACTGGTCTAATCCAAAATTGGCGTTAAAAAAGTGCTTAATTAATTTCAAGCTATCAAGTGGGCCCGCTGTATATTGGCGCCGCAGCGGAATAACTTGTCTACTAAATTTTCATAGCCGCGATCAAGGTGGTAAATCCGGTTGATTATAGTTTCATCATCTTCTGAAGAAGCCAAAGCTGCTAGGATCAGGGCTACTGAAGCACGCAGGTCTGTTGCCATCACTTCTGCACCTGTGAACTGACGGTTACCATTTATTATAGCTAGGCTGCCTATGATCTCAATTTCTGCTCCCATACGGTTAAGTTCTGGGACATGCATAAAACGGTTCTCGAATATGGTTTCTTCTATATGTGAAATGCCATCTGCACAGCATAGTAGTGTCATTACTTGTGCTTGCAAGTCGGTAGGAAAATTAGGATAGGGCTGGGTTTTGATGTTGACTGGGTGCAAAACATCTTTCGAGCGTATAGTCACGCTATTTATATTACGCTCTACTTCTACACCACATTGCTCTAAATAATGTAATGGGGACTCAATTAATGTTGGATCAATATAGAGTAATTCTAATTCTCCTTTGGTAATTGCTGCTGCAACTGCATATGTTCCCGCTTCAATGCGGTCAGCAATAAGGATATGTTCAGCGCCATGCAGCTGTTTTATCCCATCTATTATAATAACATCACTACCCTCACCACTGATTTGTGCACCCATAGCGCGCAAGCAGCGTACTAAATCAATTATTTCTGGTTCTCGTGCTGCATTATGGAGCTCAGTACGCCCTTGGGCTAAAGTTGAGGCCATAAGTATATTTTCGGTAGCACCAACTGAAACCCTATCAAAGAAAATCTTGGCACCCTGTAATCGTCCACTAATGTGGGCATGCACATAGCCATGCTCAATCTCAATATGAGCCCCCATCTGTTGTAGGGCAGAAATGTGTATGTCTATTGGGCGATTTCCTATAGCACATCCTCCTGGCATAGACACCTTAGCTTCGCCAAAGCGTGCCAGAAGAGGGCCTAATACTAAGACGGAGGCACGCATTTTGCGTACTAAGTCATAAGGAGCAGTCAAATCATGGATTTTATCGCTACACAATATCACCTGCCTATTTTGGCTGGCGTGCTCTAAATCAGAATTGCCACGCACTTCTGCTTGCACTCCATTATGCTGTAATAACATTAGCATGCTGGAGATGTCTTGAATATCAGGTACGTTTTTGATAATCAATGGTTCTTTTGTAAGTAAAGTGGCAGGTAATATTGCTAAAGCTGCATTCTTTGCCCCGCTAATCGAAATGGAGCCCACTAGCTTTTTGCCGCCACGCACTATAATTTTATCCACTATACCTCTTTCCTTTAATAATACTGTTTAGCAATACATTTTTGTCTCTAACTCGCATTATTATAAATGCTAAAAAGCGTATAAGCAAGGTATGATTATGGGAAAAGAAGACGTAACTCTTTTGAAATATTTTATGTTATAAATAAAAAAAGTGATAATTTTATACTTCATTTAAAAAGGCTTTGTATCTCTTTGTAAAATGTAATATGGTCGGTGCAGTCTCCTATAAGAGAATTAAATAACTCTATTTATAATCCTCATGTAGCCCTAATTATGACACACATTGATCACTTAATTTTACTTTCGTTCCTGGTGCTGATTCTTGTGCTTGGAATATTTGCAGGGCGTTATGCGAAAAGCTTTGAGGATTACGCCTTGGCTAATAGGTCTTTTAATGCTCCTTTGTTACTAGTCACCCTTTCTACCACCCTGCTAGGAGGCGCAGGTGTGATAAATGAGGTGTCTACCTTCTATTGCTTCGGCTATATTTATATTTTGATTAGCATTTGTGGAGTTTTAAGTAATGCAGTGCTGTCACTTTGGGTGATTCCTTTATTTGATGAACGATTCCGCAATATGATATCTTTAGGGGACATATTAGGTTTTTTCTATGGCCCTAAAGTAGAGCTGCTCACTTCCAGTGCTTTGTATGTATTTTCTTTAGGTACTGTTGCTATCCTCTTCAGCCTTGGTGCTCAGTTATGTGTAGCAATGATTGAGGTAGAATATATGGGAGGCTTAGTGTTAATTGCAGCTGTTGTAATAGCGTATTCCGCAATGGGCGGTATAAAAGCAGTGATTTTGACGGATGTAGTGCAATTTGTAATAATGATGGTGGTAGTTTCAATCTTTACCATGGTCATATTAAACCAAGCAGGTGGCTTAGGGCTAATTTTAGCGGGGCATTTTAGTGGTAGTAACTCTGCTATCCTACATAATATTAATGAGCTTCAAGGCGTAGGTGCTACCATTGTATGCTTTTCTATATTAGCTCTGCCTCTTAATATTATTCAGCCTCCTATAGTGCAACGTTTTTTAATGGTGTATGATCCCAGGCAATTAGCCTACGCTAGTGCAGCGCATACAATATTTAAATGTGCTATGTTGCTTATGATCACATGCATTGGTCTGGGAACACTACAACTATATCCTGGCGTTTCTCCTAAAGAGGCAGCCTCTAATCTAATGCAAGATTTTTTGCCCACTCCTTTTCGTGGCGTTGCTATATGTAGTTTGTTGTCAGTTCTTATGGCTACAGCAGATTCCTTCATCAGTGGAGCCAGTATTTTGTTAGTGCGCAATATTTTGCCTAGCAGTAAGATCTCTGCGCCCTGGTTCAATGACATAAAACTGTGGACATGGGTAAGTGGGGTATTAGCCGCACTAATAGCCATGTGCAAGCCTAATATTGTTACAGTATTGGTGCTGCAAGAGATAGCCTTAATGCCTTTGGTGGCTGTACCTTTACTATTTGGGCTACTACGTTTTAAAGTACATGAAAAGGAGTTTTGGATAGTCAATTGCCTTACCTTGCCTTTATGCCTATTGTTATATTACCTAATGATATCAGAATACTATATTGCCTTAATATCGATGACTGTAGCAGTCAGCGCTTTCGGTTTAGCACACTTCTGCAATCACAATTGCTTTGTGCGTATTAATGGGCTGTCATCACATCCCCAGGATATGCGCTATCCATTAAGTGCAATAGCAGCAAACTTAGGTGGCTATCCACATAATCTGAAAAAAGCTTTGTGGGGTAAATTGGCCAAGATGCATTTGCATATTCAGCAGCATCCAAATCATTATAGTTGGCGTTATAGAACTTTTGGGCTATTCATGGCGTTGAATTATCTTTTACCATGGTTTATGTGGAGCTATCAGCCGCAGTCTTGCTATATCGCATTAATTGGTATGCGCGTCATAGGAGGTGTTTTATGTCTAGGTTTGGTATTTCATAATCACTGGCCCTTGCAGCTTAAACGTACTTTCTTAGGTCTATATTGGTACTTCACTGTTTTATACTGCCTGCCGTTTATGATAAGCATGCTTATAGTTATGAGCGGGCTTACTAGCGAACTTTTAATAAACATGACTTTGTCTATTATCATTATGACTATGGTGATTGAGCCTCTAGCTTTTTTAATTATAACGAGTATTGGCGCCACCAGTGCTATTACAATTTATTTTTTAGCTTTTGAGAATTTTAATTGGTACTGGACCTTCGAAGGATGTTATATGGCAATCTACACCCTAGTATTTTCGACCGCCATAGGCCTACTTTTTGCGTGCAGGCCTAAGGTTATTGCTGAGCAGGTTTGCAAAGCACCGCCGCACGTATTGTGTTCTATGAAACAGTGCATAACAAATGCATTAAGAGATTATCAATATATTGCAGATACGAAGCTTATAGTATCAAATGTTCTGACTCAAGATATACCATTTTATGGAATCGCCGAATATATGCAGCATACGATTCTTTATTTACTCAAGTGTTTAGGTACATCTAACAATAATACCTCAAAAATTGAGGTATATAGCAAAAACAATACTTTGTATATTAAGAATTATACTACTGCTACTAAGGCAGAGATCTCAGCTATAAGTAGTCAATTTTGGGATAATTTTGACAAGCCGCCTATGGACCTAGATTTAGCATTTTGTCATTTAGTTATGAAAAGCTTAGGAGCAACTCTTTCTTGCGATGCTGTGTTAGGCCAATACATCGGCTTTATATTAGTTTTTCCTGTAATAGGAGAAGGGAAAATATAGAAACCATATTTCCTAAATTTGGTGTTATACCAATTCTAGGAAATAAGTGCACACTTGAAGCAAGAATTTTTGAGGAATTTTTGCTTATCATTTGAGACGCCTGTATTCAACATACTGGCGCGAAAATGGTATGGTAAGATTACCAAAAAGGCGCCGCTTCAAGTGTATAGTTATTTCTTAGATTTGGTATTATAGTACTTTAATCTTTTGTTTACTATTTTGGCGTATTATTCATGTAATATTATTTATGGCATGAATGGAAGGGGATATGAAGCCTAGGGACTTAGAACCGGGTAAATCTGCTAGCATACCAAACCCAAGCTTAGTTGCCCCAGAGAACCTCACGGATGGGTTTGCGTTATTCAAAGTACTGCGCGGTGCTATACTTGGTTTTGGCGGTTCTATAGTCAAGGGACTTCGTATTATAGAAGACTCTGCTCAAGAAGCAGCCGATGCACTACAGAAAAGCGAAAATGCAGCAGCAGTGCGCGCCCTCTCTTATGGTGCTCGTGGGATACAGATGCTTTTTAAGGGCATGCGCTATGGGGGTGAGCAATTAGTTGACATGTTATTCAGCCCTAATGCCTTAATGCTTTGGACACTAATCAGTGCGGTAATGATGATCTTCTCGCCCTTTGGCTATATAGTGGGTGCAATCTGTTGCGGTGTAACTGTGGCAACAGTTTTGGGCAATATTTTGTTTAAGGGATATCAGTTATACAATATAGAGCTAGCGCGGCATGAGCAAAGGCAGCTTGTGACATTAACTGATTTGAATCATGAGCTGCAGCTGCGCTTGCAAATTCTAAAAATAGCAGGAGTAGAAGCACCAGGCCTTCTGAGCCAACTCACAGCTTCTAGTAACCCTAAGAAAAATGAACATGTAACTGCTAAAGCAATCGCGCGTGGTTTTATATATGCTGCGCCAGACATGGCTATGAGCATTGTTGGAACGGTTCTTAGCGGCAACCCTCTTGCATATGTTGTTGGCGCAATATCTATTGCTGGTGGTGCTACCGCACAAATGCATGCTGCTAATGAAACAGAGAAAAAAAAGGTCGAACTACTAAATGACATAGCAGAGCGCAAGGCTATTTTGGGTCTAGACTATAAAGGGCACAATCGTGCGATGGCAGAAGCGCAGCAGGCAAAGCACGAGCTTTACGAACAATTATCAAAACAAATTGGTAAATTGGAAATAGAGAAGGCCGGCTATATAGTTGAAATGACAAAAAAATTGAATGTGGCAAAAAACCTGAATACACCTGAGAAAGTAGCAACACGTCAAGAACTAGCTCAAACCATGGAAAATATAGAGAATACACAACTGCCTGATTTTTCAAAGCCAAAGGATGTTGTTCAAGGGTTGCAGACATTGCAAAAGTTAGAGCAGGAGCGCCAGGCTAAGTTAAAAGAGTTGGGGTTTGGTAAAATTATAGAGTGCGTGCGTAGTTTTAGGTCAAAAGATGAGCGTCTTATGGAAGAGACGCGCACGCAAATAGTTACCTCAGGTAAGCTGCTACTTTCTGAAGAATTAGTAAATAAGTTTGAAGGGCTTGCAACGAAGACCCGTGCAGAACAAGCGGATTTATACATAGAGTTTAGCCGAGCTAGAGGGGAGTTTGAAAATATGCAGAAGGAAGATGAGCATATATTACAAGAGTTTGATAAAATTGTACAGGTAGCTAATATTAAACCGATGAAAGAAGTTGCTCACCCTAAATATAATGTATTGTCAATACCAGGCAAGATCCTGCTGTATTTCCAATCAATTGCAGAAAATTTTGCCCATGGCATGTCAAGTAAATCCTCTAAGATACTGAATGATCCTCTTATACAGCCAGGGAGAAACGAAGAAGGTGGTTATGGCACAGAAGTGCAAACATATAAAGAGGTGCAAGCACAACATGAAGTGTTAATGAATCAGATGAAGGACTTAATACCGCCACACCCATGGCCGCCTACTAACTATGCCAAAAATGTCGAACAAGAACGGGAAAAGAAGGTGCAAAAGCGGGAAATCCCTTGACTGTAGGATAGATTTAGTGCTATATTTCTTAGGGGTGCCCTAATATAATTAACATTTATGTTCTTAGATGGCGTGTGATTAACCTTTTATTAAGTAAAAAGACGTATATTAAAAGTATAGCGTAGATTAATATAATCACAGAGAATTAAGGGGATGACGCTCAAATGGAGATAAGATAATGGCACAAGATAATAGCAAACAACTTTTGAGAGACTGGCTGCAGGAGCGCAGTAACTCTGCTCTGGGTAAAGAAGAGTTAGTTAATTGCATTAGCCAATTTTCTGGAAATAGAAAAAACTATACAATGCAAGGCCTGTTGGATTTGCGCAACGTCAATCTTTCAGGGCAGAATCTTAAGGGTTTGGATTTAAGCAAGCTAGATATTAGCTTGGCTAACTTAGAAAACACTATATTAGATAGAGATGGCTTCTTCCATGCAATGCAGCTAGCAAAAGCTGGCCATTGTATTTTGCGTGGCCTCAACATTGAGGGGGAGGACTTAAGGGGCCTCAGCATGGCAGGAGTGGAGCTAGAACAGGTAAAGTTTTCAGGAGTGCGGCTTGATCGCCTTTCCTTACTCTCAATTTTAGATGAAGTACGTGATAATAGTTGTACGCTAGAAGGTGCTAATTTTAGTGGGGCTGATCTCAGTGGTAAATTAGTTCAAGATTACGATACAGGGCTTTATAGCTTTGAGTTTTTTGATTTATCAAACTTGAATTTACGGAACTGTAATTTTAGTGAAGCAGATTTATCAGGAGCAGTGTTAGATGATAGTGATCTAAGCGGTGCGGTTTTAGATAGAAGTAAAATAGTAGGTTCTTATGCTAGGCGAGCTAAGTTCGTAGCTGCACATATGCAGGGGGCGATGATGTTGCATTCGGATTTTTCGGGTGCCAATTTTGACCAAGCTGACCTAAGCGATATATCAGTATAAAAGGTAGTATATGTCTGTAACAAAAAACCCATTGTTAGGTACACCAACAAATTTCACAGGGTGTTCGTTTCAAAGCACACAAACGACAGGAATAAATGACTTAACCGGAGCTACAGGTTTGCCACCTGAGCTTCCAGTTACTGCACATAAGCAGGAAAAAAGTACAGAGGGTGGGGCTCTAGAAGTCTTTATGAAAGCAGCAAGTAACTTGCTGGAATTGACATGGTTCTTTAGCTCATCGGCACCGCCTGCTGCACCC
>JANPII010000104.1:0-23539 GCA_031424915.1 Pseudomonadota bacterium | reverse complement strand
GATTACTTGTGATGACATCATAATTTTTAAACAATTCTAACGCCTTGCGTTGTTTTGGATCTAAGGTTCGCATTAAATTAGAGTGATCTTTTTCTCCTTTGTTTTGAGAATCAAGCATTTGATTGACAACTTTTTCAAAGGCGAATGCCATACCTTCAACAAAATAGTCAATCCAACCCGTGATGTCACTTTCAATGCGACCAAAGTAATAATTATGTGAAGGGCCAATGCTGATTGCGCGATAATAAGCAAGCAAATTCTTCGCATAATACTCTTCTAGCGAATACAATCCTTTTAAATCATACCCACCTAAATGTAAAATCAAGGTGGCCAGCAGTCTTGCTATACGACCATTGCCGTCATAATAAGGGTGGATGGTTGCAAATTGATAATGCGCAATCGCAGCGACTATAGGGCATGGGAGCTCACCACTTTCTTTGATCCAAGCAACTAAATGTCGAATCAAACTTTGGACATCTTTAGACTCGGGTGGCACATACACAATAGTGCCCGTAGAGCCCTCTCTAATAACGTTTTGTCCATCCCGATAAGGAGTGGGCGGGACTCTAGTATGGCCACTCGCCTCGGCGAAGCCTCCGGCGTAGCCCGGGTCACTCATCACCAAGGCATGGAGGGTTTGTATAACTTTTTCGGTAATAGGATGGTTTTGAGCGGCGTACTGCTCTGCTTGCGCTAAGGCAGCGTAATAACCCTTTACTTCATGCTCATCGCGTTCACGTCCAGGAAAGTGTCCTTTTAGCGTTATTACTTCTTTGACTTGATCGGGGTCTAGACGGTTACCCTCAATCATAGTGGAATAATGAGTCGTGTATAATTTAGCAGTTTCCCTTAAAGAGGCTAAGACTCCTGGATTAACAGGTAGCAAGCAAACTTTCTGTTTTGCAGCTTCAATCCGCATCAGGTGCTTTGCAATACTTGCGCTTATTACATACACGGGATTAAAATTTGTCGGCATAATAAGCGCTCTATATTAGCTTTTCCTATATAATTATTATGCCGATAAAATTCTGATAAGTCAAGGACAACATGCGGATAAATCCTTTTCCCACGAGATGAAGTTTTTACTTGAATCATCCATGACACAGCTCCTGATCATTCCTCATTCACGTACTTCCTGATAGCCTAAATACGGATATTAAGGAAATGAGTGCCAACGAACTGGAAATCATTAGGGAGTTTTTAGCTAATCAATAACGGGGTACACTTCAAGGACTCATTTATAGCCCAGAAATTGTGTGAATAGGTAGAACCTGGTACTACTAGCTACTATAATAAAGCCCAAACTCAGCAGGGTGTGGCATACTCTCTACAGTTTTTACTTCCTGCCTTTTCAAGTTGATATAGCTATTTATCATATCGGCGCTAAAAACATTGCCTGCTTTCAAAAAATCACAGTCCTGCTCCAATGCATCTAACGCCTCGTTTAATGAACGTGCTACCCTAGGTATATCTTGCTGCTGCCCTTCATTTAACGCTGATCCTGGATGAATCTTATTTTTAATACCATCTAAACCCGCCATCAAAAGGGCTGCAAAAGCTAAATATGGATTAGCAGTAGGATCGGGGAAGCACACCTCGATACCCTTGCTTTGCGCTGAATTAGTATATGGAATACGGATGGCAGTAGGATTGGAAGCAGAGTAAGTTAGCAATGCTTGCGCTTTATCATCAGGCAAACGTTTATAGCTATTAGTGGTAGGATTAGTAAAGGCATTAAGTGCCTTGGCATGCTTGATGATGCCACCAATATAATATAAGCACAGCTCAGAAAGATTTGTATCATCATTATAAAATAAGGACTTACCCTTTGCCCATAATGATTGATGAATATACATGCCTGATCCATTGCTTCCATAAATAGGCTTAGGCATAAAAGTTGCACTCTTGTTATAGGAGCGTGCTACATTATGCACTATATACTTAAATTTCTGCACATTATCGGCAGTCTGTACTAATGTAGAGTGCTTTAAGCCCATTCTACTTTGGCTTTCGGCTGCTGCATGATAATGCAAAGTAGGATTAATCCCTACTTGCTGCAGTACTGACATCATTTCTGTTCTTAGATCATGCAAAGTATCCACAGGAGGAATTGACATGTAGTTCTGCTTAGAGCTAGCCCGATGTCCTAAATTCCCTGTCTCATATTTGCGACCAGAATTACTAGCTTTCTCTTCGGCATCTAAAAAAAAGTATGAAGCACCGGGAGCATTAGAAAAACGCACATCATCAAATATAAAGAACTCCAGCTCAGGCCCGAAATAAGCAGTATCAGCCACCGCCAACTGCTTGAAATAGCCTTCGGCACGCTGCGCTATTACACGTGGATCACGCTCATACGGCTGATCAGTTGTTGGATCAAATGCCTCACATAATAAAACCGCCGTAGGCTCTACATAAAATGGGTCAATGAATAAAGTATTAAGATCAGGACGCAGCAACGTATCAGACTGACCTACTGCATCAAAACCAATCCCCTTGGCTAAGTCTACTCCTGTAAGCGCTTCAGTTTTATAAGTTATATGATGTACCAAACCAAGCAAATCAGTAAATCTAAAATCCACACATTTCATTTCTTGCAATTGCTTTAGCAGGTCTTTTGCCATTATTGCCATCACTAATAAATTAACCACCGCATCCCTAGATAGGAAAGCTAACTATTTTATAGATGAATGCGCAGTATGCTGCAACTGCCAAATAGTATAAGTGACAAAGTATAAGTGACAAAATATACTGTATAGATTGTTGTAAGGCACAATGGTACTATATTCACTACAAGCCTCTGGCAAATTATAAAGAACATGAATATATGATAATTGAAGATTATGGCATCATTCTGGCAATGCGCCGCTTCGGGGAAAGCGCATACATTGCCACATGTTTCTTGCGCGAAAACGGGCTACAAAGCGGTATTATAAGAAGGGCGCGCAATAGTAGGAGAACAGGTGACTCCTTATCTGCAGGCAATATTGTCTATGCAAGATGGCACGCACGCCTTGCCGAGCATTTAGGGCAGTATAGCATGGAGGTGCACTATAATGTTGTAGCTCATATACACCAATACCGGTTGGGCCTTTACACCCTTAATGCAGCGTTATCCTGGCTTAATATTATGCTGTTAACTGGAGATCCAGCCCCTGAACTATTTGCCCGTACTATAGCATTACTTGGCACTATGGACAATAAGCAGACATCACTGGCCATACTACAAACCTATGTATGGTTTGAAGTACAACTTCTACAGCATATGGGTCAACCACTAGATCTTAGCCGTTGTGCTGCAACTGGAGGTAGCAGCAATCTAGCTTTTGTTTCGCCCAAAAGTGGCAGAGCGGTCAGCATAGACTCAGGCACACCATATGGCGATCGCCTATTGCTGCTGCCCAACTTCATGGCTCCCGAAGGTGGAGATTGTACTATAGAAGATGTTAAGACAGGTCTGAAAATTACTACGTTTTTCTTGGAGCGCCGCTTGTCTGAACATTACGGAAAACACATGCCCCAAGCACGCCAACGCCTGCTCAATGCTATTGATACTGGGGTATAGGACGTAAACACCCAAGGCAACAACCATGGAATTAGGCGCTATAATACTTAATCATAAAGAAAAGCAAAACCGTAATAATTACATTATAATACCTCCAATTCCTTACTAGAAACACTAATCATAAAATACCTCTTTATATTTCTTCATATAAGTGTTATAATATGTCACATTAAGGGGAGAATCAATGAGGTTGATATGTTAGGAACCAGCGCTATACAAGTCACAATGATGGGTCGAGCAATGACCTTTGGGGAATTTTTACAGTGCGCCACACTTTTTACCCACACTAGTATGGTTGGAAGTTTACTATATGGTAGTATAGGCATTTGGCTCGCTATCTCTAGCCTAGATTCTATTACTGGCAAAGCGGTTACTAAGCACGTGCTAAAGAATGAAGCACCAGCTGGCAGCCAAGAGGACGAGGATTATCGCTTTATAGAAGTAAAGGAAGGCGGTTTATTTGGCGTTGTCAAAAAGCTAATGAGTGACAAACGTGGGGAAGTCACTAGTAACGAGATAGTAGAAGGCGCTTTTGGTTTGGTTAATGTTGCTTTGCTAGCACTATCTATACCCACTGCTATAAGCGGTCTGGGACTTTGTGGGGGCTACATTGGCAACACCGTTGGTATCAGCAGTTTACCTGGCCCACTTGCGATGATTGGGACTCTAACCAATTTGACCACCACTATTCATGGTTATACGGGGCCGATAGCTATGCCTGTTATTGCCTTAGGCATAGCCTTAAAGCTACTATATGAATATGGCAGCATATTCCATAGCGAGAGTGAAGATAGTGAAGAGAAACAAAATATAATCCTTGCCAACTCTTGGGCTTATTTTGGATTTATGCTTGCAACGCCCGCCATATTATTTGGTGGCGCTGCTGTTACTGGGGCTATTGGCATGGAATTCTTGATGGTTGCAGGACCGTTGATGGCAATCGGTGCCATAGCGTGGGCACTAAGTATGCGTAAACTGACTGTGCTTCAGGATATGGCAAAAATCTTAGGTGGCACCTTAATGTTAGGCTTGGCAGCGGCGATGATCCCTGAGACTACTGCTTCTATCACTATATTAGTATTACTAGAACTGGCTGCTGCAGGCTTTGCAGCTTATAAGCTATATCAAAGCGTAAAGGACAAGCAGGGTATATTCCATTTCGGCGAACTCAACCTAGATACCCTAAAAGAACATGGGCCAACCTGGGCCTTAAAGTTGGCTTTTGTTGCTATACCTACAGTTATCGGCTGTGGTGTAGGATATGGTATTGTAGGCGGCGTTATCAGTACTTTAATAGCAGTAATTTTAGCAGGCATGACCATATATGACTCCAGAAATGATTGGGAAGAGATTGATTCTGAACGCACCAAACTATATATGATAGCTGGCTCTGCAGCAGCATTCCCTGCTCTGGCAACCTCCAGCATGTCTATTATCTCAGGCAATATCGCACTAGCAGCAGTAAGTATAGCTGCAGTAGTATTAATATCCGCCGGAACTATGGCTGCCGTATTCCATGAAAGGGCTGTAGAAAGAGTTTAAGAACCCTAGTTTCGGATTAGACTAATGGTGTAAGGCACATAAAATCGTCACGAGCGCCATAGGCGCGTGGTGATCCATTAAATGTTAGTTTTCTAGATTGCCGCGCCCACTGCGTGGGCTCGCAATGACGCTGTAATATCTACTTTGAAGCCATCGCACACCTTATCCAATCCAAAATCGGCGTTACCAAATAGGCGCAGCTTCAAGTGTATAGTTATCTCCTAAATTTGGCATTAATAGAGTATAATAAAAATTCCACTGGCATGAGGCTGGGGCATATGTTATATCTTGAATGTGCTAGGGCGATAAGATCGAGAGGAAGTGTATGCCGAAATTGACGATAGATGGGCAAGAAATTGTAGTACCCGAAGGGTTAACGGTGCTTCAGGCCTGTGAAATAGCGGGAGTAGAAATACCGCGTTTCTGCTATCACGAACAGCTAGCCGTGGCTGGAAACTGCCGTATGTGCCTAGTAGAGGTGGAAAAGACCCCAAAGCCAGTAGCTAGCTGCACACAACCTATAGCAGAAGGAATGGTAGTGTATACCACCAGTCCATTGGTGCAAAAAGCGCGAGAAGGCGTGATGGAGTTCTTGCTTATCAACCACCCTTTAGATTGCCCAATTTGCGACCAAGCTGGCGAATGCGATTTACAAGATCAGACAATGGCTTATGGTAGAGGCCATAGCCGCTTTCATGAAAATAAGCGTGCTATAAAAGATAAATACATGGGACCATTAATCAAAACACATATGACCCGCTGCATTCACTGTACGCGCTGTGTAAGGTTTATGGAGGATATTGCAGGAGTACCAGAGCTTGGCACTATTGGGCGCGGGGAGAATATGGAGATCACACCATATATAGAACAGGGCCTGAGTTCTGAGCTATCTGGTAACATTATAGATTTATGCCCAGTGGGAGCATTAGTTTCAAAGCCATATGCTTTTAAAGCACGACCTTGGGAGCTAACAAAAACTGAATCTATAGATATATTAGATGCAATGTGCGCCAGCATTAGGATCGATTCAAGGGGACGGGAAGTTATGCGCGTTTTACCTGTCCGCAATGACATGATCAACGAGGAGTGGATTTCTGACAAAACACGCTTTTCTTATGATGCCCTGATGCGACAACGGCTAGATGTCCCTATGGTGCGCACTAATGGGATGCTACAAGATGCATCATATGATATAGCTTATAATGCAATTAAGGCTAAATTATCACGTACTACTGCAGATAAAATTGGAGCTATCACAGGAACTTTAACAGACGTAGAGACCATGCTAGTAACCAAAGAATTACTTAATGAGCTAGGTAGTAACAATTACGATTGCAGACAAGATGGCGCGACTATCAGCAATGAAGAGCGTGCATTGTATATATTAAACTCCAGTATAGAAGGCATAGAACAAGCGGATATGTGCCTAATTATTGGTTCAAATCCTCGTCATGAAGCAGCGGTATTGAATGCCAGGTTGCGTAAAGCCCAATTACATAAAGGCATGTCTGTGGCAGTGATTGGTGAGAAGACAGATCTAGCATACCCTTATAAGTATTTAGGTAACAACCCATGGATCTTAAAACAAATATCAGAAGGAGAGCATCCCTATTGTAATGAATTTAAGAAGGCTAAAAAGCCAATGATAATTATGGGCTCTGGTGTATTTGCGCGCCCCGATTGGGAGGCAGCAGTACATTATTGTAAGCGCATTGCCAAGCAATATGGCGTAGTGCAGGAAGGATGGAACGGTTTTAACGTGCTGCAGCGTGCTGCCTCTTTGGTAGGAGGATTAGATATTAGCTTTATTCCTGATAAAGGGGGTAAATCTACTGTACAGATGCTAGAGAAGATGAAAATGTTGTTCCTACTAGGCGCTGACGAATTAGATATGACTCAGATACCAAGTAGTACATTTGTTATATATATCGGTCATCATGGCGATGCTGGCGCCCAACGAGCAGACGTTATTCTGCCAGGTGCGGCCTATACCGAAAAAGATGCAACTTATGTTAATCTAGAAGGTAGAGTATGCCGTACTGTAAAGGCAGTACCACCGCCAAATGAAGCACAAGAAGATTGGCGCCTTATTGTCGCTATAGCACAGCATATTGGGCATCCTCTGCCTTACCATTCTCTCGAGCAAATACGCCGGAAAATGGCCATGGTCTCCCCAGTGTTTGCCAGTAATGAGTTACGCCAAGAGAAGCTGGAGTTAAAAGAAGGTAAAAGTAAGGATTTCATCGATCAACCTTTCATCAACCCAATCAGGAACTTTTATATGACCGATGTCATCAGCCGCAATTCCCGAGTAATGGCACAGTGTACCCATGAACTAGGACGTACTGGAACAGAAGGATGAGCAGTGTTTATGTAAAACCTCTGGAAAGCCAGAAGACGCCCACTAAAATACGAGCACCAAAAGCTGTAGCAGGGAACGATTTTAACGAATACTGTACCATAATGGCAGAAAACATCTCTACAGCAAGCTCGATAACCCAATTAGAGCAGCTGCCGGGAATGTTATCTTTACAGAGGCCCCCTCAAGACATGCAGAGAGTATGGGTAAAGTATGGTGAGGATATGCTAAACCAGCTGCTTAATTATTATAAGCAATCGATTGGGGTAAGACCTAACTTAGATGACCTTAACAAAATGCAACAAATTTTAGCTAACCCCCAAGCTCCTAAATTGTGGCAAGGAACAGTAGATGAATTGCAGGAAATAGTGCGTGAGATTGAGACGCGTTTAGCTGTAGAAGTGGCCAAACTTGAAAGCCTCCATAAACAAGCTGCTACTGTAAGCACATCATAGATAAACAAAGAGGCTATTTATGCATCAGTTACCGCTAATGTTTGAGCACTTTAGTGAATATCTACATGGGGATTTTATTGTCTCAAATAGCAACTGCTTTGCTTACCAAGCAGTAATGGACTACCAGAATTGGCCTAATAAACGCCTTTTGCTTGTAGGAGAAAATGGCTCAGGTAAGACACACCTAGCCACCATATGGCAAGAAATGTCTGGAGCATGCCTGATTAAACCTCATATGGATTGGCCGACCAAGCCCACCGCTATATTAGTAGAAAATTTGGCGCACTGGATGGAAAATGAGCAGAAGTTGCTACATCTCCTTAACAGTATTTATGAGAGTAATTCATACTTGTTAATCACTGCATCTACTATGCCTAGCTTTGCTCTACCGGATCTGCAATCACGGTTGAACTCAATGCATATGATGAGTATCAAGCCCCCTGACCAAGCTTTGCTTAAAGCCCTTATTGTTAAGCAGCTGTGTGATCGTCAGCTACAGGTAAAACCAGAAGTTTTAGAGTATCTCTGTCATAACATAGAGCGTAGTTTCACATCAGTACAAAAGCTGATTACAGCGATCGATCAACTGGCTATGCAAGAAAAACGCGGGGTAACCCTACCTTTAGTGAAACGGATCCTGGTGCGGGATACAGGGTATTTGTAAACCTTTGGGTTTATTATAGTGTCACATTACATTTCAAAAAGCCGCCCTTCTATAATACTGTAAAAACGCTCTACACCAATATCCCTCAAAAAATCTTCATCGTGAGAAATTACAATCATGGCCCCTGGATATATTTTCAGCACCTGGATCACATGCTCACGAGTAGGGAGATCTAGATTATTAGTTACTTCATCAAGTATCAATAGCTTAGGTGTTTTGGCAGCAATCCGCGCCAAACTTAAGCGTACTTTTTCTCCACCTGACAGATTTGAGACAAGCGTATTTACCTCCTCATTTTTCCGAAACAAGAAGTCATTAAGGTGACGGCGGACTTCTGTATGAGGCCAGATTGGCACCAGATCATGAATCGTTTCCAATACAGTTTTATGAGGAGTAAGGGTGTAATAATGCTGATCTAGGTAGCCAATATCTTCAACTTTTGGGACGCGCCAACTTCCCTCCCTTATAATATTATGGACACCTAAAATAGCTTTTATCAGAGTCGACTTGCCGGATCCGTTATCACCAGTAATCGCAATACGCTCGCCTCCTGCAAGCGACAAATTGAGCTTGGTCAAAATGGGCTGCTCGTAACTAATACTTCCTTCATTAACAGAAACAAGAGCTTTTCCGCCTATTTCTGCAGAACTTAAGGAAAATTTAGGCTTGATGATTTCTGGAAGCCGTAGCTCAGATAATTTTTCAATGAGATCTTGTTTTTTATTGCTGATGTTGTTTTTCTTACGACCCGACGTTTCCTCAGCCCTCCTGGCTTTGGTCCCCGATACAACCGTAGGCCATTTTCTTTGTTGGATGCTTTTTTCACCTCGCAAACCACTGCTCTTGGCTCTGGCCTGCTCTTTCATCAAGGAGTGATGGGTATCTTTCTTGGCATGATTAAGGCGCGACAATTCTTGTTCTATAGACTTACGCTCGCTATTGATCTTCTGTATGTAGTCATCATACTGACCTGTGAATGCCTGGATTTTACCGTTATCTATATGCCACAATGTATCTACACAGCTTCGCAATAGCTCAACATCATGAGTTACAATAATCAAGGTGCCAGGATATGTACGTAGCATCCGCATCAATGATTTGCGATTGCCAAGATCTAGATGATTTGTCGGTTCATCCAAAAGCAATACATTAGGATCAAGCGATAATGCCTCAGTAAGCGCAGCATTAAGGCGCTGCCCACCACTTAAAGCTTCATAAGCAGTTATCACTTGCGGCACGTAACCAATGTGCACATCTTTTGGTACTATTATCTTGCCTTCTGAAGGTTGTACGTTGCTTTGCACTATCTGCAGTAAGGTAGATTTACCGCTGCCATTATAGCCAATAATAGCAATACGACTGCCGTATTGGATAGACATAGTAAAGTCTTCAAAGCAAACTTTGTGAGGAAACGTCAAACTAACGTTTATGAATTGAATAGGTTTATGTGTCATGATGAGTCTTCGAATAGGTTCTAGATTATTACCCCTGCAAAGCAGGATTTACCAAGTGAAAAACTTCATGTCATACCTATTTATATCACAAGTATATTGTAACATTCTTTGCTAGCTTATGCAATCATTAATAATCAAACACTGAATTTCCGGAGATGAAGGGCTTTAGCATACGAAACCTGAAATATATGCGTAAATTTGCCGCCGAATATCTTGACTCTACATTTGTGCAACAGGTTGTTGCACAATTGCCATGGGGACATAATATCTTTCTAATTGACCTTGTACCTGATAAACAAAATCGGTTGTTTTATGTGAGGCAGACCATTGAGAATGGGTGGTCACGTAATATTATGGTTAGGCAAATTGAAACAGAATTACATAAGCGCCAAGGACAAGCTATCACTAATTTTAAAGATAAGCTTCCGTCTCTGCAATCAGATCTAGCGCATTATACCAACTCTAGGAAATAAGTGCACACTTGAAAATTTTTGAGGAATTTTGGCTTATCATTTGAGACGCCTGTATTCAAATACTTGCGCGAAAATGGTATGTTAAAATTACCAAAAAGGCGCCGCTTCAAGTGTATAGTTATTTCTTAGATTTGGTATTATACCCTTAAAAACCCCTATATCTTTGACTTTCTTTAGAGAATGAAGCTCATGAAAGAGAGGTTGAAAAAGCACTGGTTCAGCATATGGAAAAATTTTTGCTTACACTGGGGGCAGGCTTTGCTTTTGTGGGCAGGCAGTAACCCATAGAAGTAGGAGGGCAAGACTTCTATATTGATCTACTTTTTTATCATTTAAAATTACGATGCTTCATGGTAATTGAGCTTAAAGACAATGATTTTAAGCCTGAATATGCAGGGAAAAGGAATTTCTACCTTTCAGCTGTTGATGACCTTGTAAAACATCCAAGCGACCAACCATCCATAGGACTTATACTATGTAAATCCAAGAATAACGTGCTCGCTGAATATACACTTCGTGATATGAGTAAACCTATTGGTCTTGCGGAATATAAGCTTACAGAAGCTTTGCCTGAAAACATCAAAACAAATCTGCCCACCATAAAACAGCTAGAAGCCGAACTTGCAAAAGATTTTAAATATACATTACAAAAATGAATATGGATCTATATCCACACGCATACTGATAGAAGGGGGATGAGGAACACGACGTAGCCATTCTGTCAGCAGCTTTTGTAGGTTAAGGGTTTTGCCAGCGCTAATAATGAATCTATAGCGGTACTTACCACGCAGCAGCGAGATAGGAGCTGGGGCGGGACCAAAGATTTGTAACCCCTCAAGCACAGGGGCCTGATGTGCTAGTTGACGCATCACCCCTATTAAGCGCACTTCGTTACTCGCGCTACCTGTAATAATAGCCATACGGCGATATGGCGGCATGTGGAAAATCTCGCGTCCCTCCAATTCCATACGCCAAAACTCTTCTTGGTTTTCAGCATAAAGATGCTTAAGTAATAAGCTATCAGGGTCATAAGTCTGTAGCATCACAATACCTTCCACCTCTTCTCGACCTGCACGTCCCGCTACCTGATGCAAAAGCTGATAGGTCCTTTCTACTGAACGTAAATCCCCTCCAGTTAGACCTGCATCAGCTTCAACCACCCCTACCAAATGCAGCTTAGGAAAGTGCAAACCTTTTGCAATCATCTGCGTGCCAACCACAATATCCACTTGATTGTCGGTAATTTTATTAACTACCTCTGCGGCCTTTTTATGATCCCCCACTGTATCACTGGTCATCATCACCATACGCGCCTCAGGCAAGAATTGCTGCACCTCCTCAGCAACGCGTTCTGCTCCTGGCCCATAGCTGGTAATTTGATCCTCTGCGCCACATTCTGGACATTCCTTAATTTTTGGAGCAGTAGCCCCACAATAATGACACTGCATTATGTTCTTACTACGGTGCTCAACCATGCAAGCACTGCAGCTTTTACAGTGCACTTTATGGCCGCACTCAGTACACATAGTAATGGGAGCATATCCTCTACGGTTTATAAAAAGCAAAGATTGTCGCCCTTGGGCCATAGTATCAGCCAATGCCGTCCTTAAGGGTAAAGACAGCCAGGTGCCGCGCTGTAGCTTATGTTGATTTAAGTCCAAGGTAATGATCTTAGGCATTACTGCAGGCCCATAGCGATTACGCAAAGTAACATGGGCATATTTCCCAGACTTAACGTTATATACAGTTTCAATAGAAGGAGTGGCAGATGCAAGCACCACTGGAATCTTTTCTAACTTAGCACGCACTATGGCCATATCTCGAGCATTATAAATCACCCCCTCTTCCTGCTTAAAAGAAGAATCATGTTCCTCATCAATAATGATCAAGCGGAGGTTGGAAAATGGCAAAAATAGTGCACTGCGCGCCCCAGAAACAAACTGAGCTTGGCCTGTAGCCACCGCTTGCCAACACAATCTACGCTGCTTTGGAGACAAGCCAGAGTGCCACTCATATGGCCTACCACCAAAGTGCTGTTCTAAGCGCTGGATTAGCTGGGTGGTCAAGACAATCTCTGGTAGTAATAATAATACCTGCCCTCCTTGCGCCAACACTTCTTCAATAACTTTGGTATATACAGCAGTTTTACCAGAGCCTGTCACTCCTTCTAGCATTGTTACGCTATGACCCTGCCCTAATCGCGCCAGTAACGCATCAGCTGCCTGTGACTGCTCCTGAGTTAAGTGTAGGGGCCGGGGTTGTAGTGGGACAACTTCTAGATCTTTAATTGGCTTCAATATAGCTTGCGGCACCGAAATTGCCATCTTTAAGACCATCCCTAATGGTGCCATATTATATTGCGCCACCCACTCGATAAACTGGCGCATTGCTTCAGGCATTAAAGGAATATGGCTCATTACCTCTAAAACTGATTTCAGCCGCCCCTTTGGCGTTGCCTGAGCTGTGTCCCACACCACACCCAGCATCTCATTTTGGCGGAAAGGCACGCGCACATAAGTCCCTGGCTTTATCTGCTGCTCTTGAGAGATGAGATAGGTAAATGGATGCTCTACCGGCACTGGTAATAAGACTTGTGCAGTTTGATTCATGGTTTCAGTACGTTATGCTTACTACGGTAAAATAGCCTATAAATCTAACGCTGCATAGGGGCCTTTCTTAATTTAAAAAATGCCAGATAATTCAGAGATGCTAAACTTCAAATGCTAACCTAGATATTATACCAACTCCCAAAAATAAGTTAACAGATGAGCAAATATTTTTTCAATAAATTTGGCTTATCATTTGAGCGGCTTCTATTAAACATACTGGCCCGAAAATGGTAGGCTAAATTTATCAAAAAGATGCTGCTCAAATGCTAAGTTATTTTTGGGAGTTGGTATAATATACCTATATTCACTCCGGCAACACATCTCCATCTACAAGATAGCTATGGCCTAATACCACCATGTTCAAGTCTGTAGGAAGCCCAGTAAGCCACATCTGACCATCTTCTTCACCCACAATTTCTACCGCCATAGTAGCTACTACCCGATCATTATTCACAACTTTTAACCCCAAGCCTCCTTTGACATCTAAAGTAAGGGCTGAAGATGGTACTTTATGCGCCATTATTTTGCGCACTGGCATGCGTATGGCTACTGCCTCACCACTAAGCAACGGATTTTCTTCATCGTTATGCACTAATACTTCTACCCGGAATGTATGCGTCTTAGGATCAGCAATACGCGCAATAAACTTAATGACACCATCTAAGCTTTGACCATTGAATCTTGTTACCTGAACTTCTTTTCCTTCACGCAAGCTAGTGACATCACGCTCAGCTGCCCAGGCAACCGCCAGCATCCCGTTTTTGCTCATAAATGTTCCAATTATAGCATTACCCTGTAACGTTTGCATATAGTCGCCAACATTGACATGGATTTTATCTATAAAACCATCAAATGGCGCACGTATTACAGTATGCTTCCAGTCCATTTGGGCTTGCTTATATGCAGCTTCGGCATTTTTCAATCCCGCAGTAGATGCAGCTAGTGCTGAGGCAGAAGATAATTTCTTTTCATATAATGCTTTTGTAGCTTTAGCCTCAATTTGAGCTTGCTGCAATCCCGCTTTAGCTCGAGCTAAAGCCTCATTCTTATTCTGCACTTCAAGCTGTACTATAGGGTCTCCTTGTTTCAGAAATTGCCCTTCATTAGCTAGTAATTTAGTGACTTGAGCGTCAATTTCTGCTTTTAGCACAATTTGTTTTTCTGCTTCAGTAATAGCTGCTAGACTCAGAACCTGCTGAAAGTTCTGTTCAATAGAACTAGCTAATCTATATGCAGTTTGTTTACCATGGAGCTTTTCTTGAGCCACGTTGTGATGCGGAAATATTAGGCCAGAAAAAATCCATATAAAGGTTACCGCAAGAATGATAATGGCAGCACGAACAGAAGCCTTCAATCTACAAAAACTTTCCCACATACTTTTTGCTGAAGGCTCAAGCCTCTGCACACATTTTTTTCCATAGCTACAAATATTATGTAAAGCTAACATAACGTCTTGTTTGTTTTTTTGCATATTTGCACCGTAACCTATTAAAGAAAAATCCTAACATGTTTGGTAGAGATTAGCAAGCTTGGCTTTCATAACAATTTATGCTATCTAACCAACGGAGTATTAAAAAGGAATATTAGAATGGAAATAGCAGTAATCGGCACCGGATATGTAGGCTTAGTAGCAGGCACCTGCTTTGCAGAACTTGGAATACAGGTAACTTGTATAGATCAGGATTTAGATAAAATTAGTAAATTACAAAATGGCCAGATTCCTATATTTGAGCCTGGTTTAGAAGAGCTAGTTAAAAAAAACCTATTACATGGTAGTCTACGTTTTACTACCAGCCAAGATATTCTTGCAACCGCAGAAGGGGTGGTTGTAGCAGTAGGCACACCCAGCCAAGCAGATGGCAATGCTGATTTAAGTGCTTTATATCAGGCTGTAGAAGAGGTGGCACGTAAAGCTCAACATTCTGAGCAGGCTAAGTTTGTGCTTATTAAGTCTACAGTACCAATTGGTACCGCCCAAAAAGTAAGAGAAAGAATGCAAGCTATTCGCTCAGATATGCATTTTGAAATCATCTCTAATCCTGAATTTTTACGAGAAGGATCAGCTGTACCGGATTTCCTTTACCCCGATCGTATTATAGCAGGATGTGCCACAGAATATGGCAAAGCGTTTGTGGAACGCTTGTACCGTCCTTTAACTGGGCGCGATGTACCACTTATGGTGACAGATAATACTACTGCAGAATTAATTAAATATGCAGCCAACTCATATCTTGCAATGCGTATAGCCTTTATTAATGAAATGGCAGATTTAGCTGAAAAGGTTGATGCAAATATTAATGATGTAGCTACTGGCATGGGATTAGATCACCGTATAGGTAAACAATATCTTCATGCAGGCCCAGGGTTTGGTGGCTCTTGCTTTCCAAAGGATACTTTAGCTCTATCTTTTGTTGCTCATAAATATGACGCACCTAGTATGATACTTGATGCTGTGATTTCTGCCAACAATGCACGCAAAATCCAGATGGCCCATAGGGTATTGGCAACATTAGAGAACTTATCAAATGCTACAGTAGCGGTATTAGGATTAGCTTTTAAAGCAGACACTGATGATATGCGGGATAGCTCGAGTATTGATATCATCAACGCTCTAATAGAAAATGGTGTCAAAGTGAAGGTCTACGACCCCGCAGCTATGCTTGAAGCTGAAAAGATTTTTAACAATCAGATAACCTACTGTACGGATCCTTATATGGCTGCTCAAGGGGCAGATACAATAGTAATAGTAACTGAGTGGTCGGAGTTCCGCCTATTGGATTTAGCACGCTTACGAGCCTCATTGCGTCGCCCTATATTAGTGGATCTACGCAATATATTTATACCTAAAGAAATGACAAAAGCCGGTTTTACTTATATTTCTATTGGACATAAAACAACAGGAGGATAGATGCCTGAATTACCTGAAGTGGAGACCATAGTACGTGGCTTAAACACAACCATAATAGGGAGTTGTATAGTCAAAGCTGAGCGTAGTATGTTTAACTTACGGCGCAACTCTTCACACGAAACTTTAGCCACCCTTATGGACACTACCATACTTAAGGTGGAGCGAAGAGCTAAATATATCATAATCACTCTATCAGATGAAAGGTCATTGCTACTGCACCTTGGTATGTCGGGACGCTTATTGTTGCAATCAGAAACAGAGGATCTTTCCAAGCATGAGCATGTTCGCCTACATCTACAGAATAAACTAAAGCTAGTATTGCGTGACCCTAGGCGCTTTGGCATGTGTGAAGTTTTAGGGCCGGATGAAGTATATAAGCATCCTATGCTAAAAAACTTAGGGGTCGAACCCCTCACACCCGAATTTAATGCTCAATACTTACATGCCCAATTTATAAGACGCGTCAGTAGAGTTAAAGTTATGATTATGAATAGTCAAATAGTAGTAGGAGTAGGAAATATATATGCTTCTGAAAGCTTGTTTCTCAGTGGTATACATCCCCAGACTCCGGCACAACTTTTAACTATCAGTCAGCTAGAAGTACTAGTAGATAGCATCAAGCTTGTATTACAAAAAGCTATCCTGGCCGGTGGCTCTACCCTACGCGATTATGTTAATATCGATGGCCAAGTGGGACGCTTTCAATATGACTTTTGGGTATATGGCCGTGTAGGTGAATCATGCCTTACATGTGAAGGACAAATTCAACGACTGATACAAGTTGGACGTTCCACCTTTTTCTGCCCACGATGCCAGCGGTAAATCTCCTTCTGCTTATTTATGTACTTGCAAATAAGAAAAAAGCAGTATATTATTACCATCTAGGTCTTAATTATTGAGAGTCGAACATGCAATACCACTTTTCTTTTGATTATAATGACATAAGCAAGCTAACGAATATTAAAGTTTATCATAATAATCAACTAATATACGACTTGGCCTCTTCTGTACTATCCAACCTGAATTTTCAGATATGTGGCGATGAACGGGCAGGGTTTGATTTAAAAGCCTTTCTAAAAAATACTAACGAGCCTGCTTTTCAGTATATAGACCAAGATGGGGAATACTGCACAGTAACTATTTACGACCATAATCCTCAATATAAGCATGATCTCTTACAGCTGTATGGCAACTTAGCATCAGATTTTACAACTGAAATATTGCATAACTCTACAGTTGAACTTGAGTTAGAGCACGTAAACATGCACTCAGAATTTGATTTTACTATCGCCTAGCCAGCATTTTAGAGCTTACCGCTAAATGAAACACGATATACATTCATTGAGAGCGCGTTCTATTTTACTCCTGTTTAATACCAAGTCTATGAAATAAGTGTACACTTGAAGCGGCGCCTTTTTGGTAATTTTATCATACCATTTTCGCGCCAGTATATTGAATACAGGCGCCTCAAAGATATGCCAAAATTCCATAAAGATTCTTGCTTTAAGTGTGTACCTATTTCCTAGACTTGGTATAATATGATGCTATTATAATAGCTAGTCATGTTGTTGGAGATATATAAATGGCACAAGGAACCAAAGCTAATGACCATCAAACTTTAAATAGCTTGGATCCCCAATCTCTAGTGCAATTCCTTGAAATCGCATATAATTTACGTAGGGCCATATCTGCAGGCAAGCAGCTGGATACGGAGCAGTTGCAAGCGAGCACACCAATGTTAGTGCAACTTTTAGAATACATGATTAATAATATATCTAACCCAAACTTAGATCATACCCTTATTCCATTCTTAGAAAAGATTTTGGGGTTTAAATTACGCAAAAAGAAAGACAAAGACGAAGAGTTAGAAAAAGAGCAAGATGAGAAGATAGACAAAGAAGAGCGAGAGCGAAGGAATAGACTTGCAATTTATGAGCTGTATAAAGTGATTAATCCTAGGCGTTTAGCGGGAGAAACAGACCTAGAAAATTTCATTAGCAATGTACAAACTCGCGGCATACAAGTAGCCTTGCAAAATGATGGTAAGGAATACGCCATAGATTTCAAAGCACAAGAACTGGAGAATTTAGAATCCTACCGCCATGGATTTACTCAAACTTTAAAAGACGGCGGCACTAAGGGCTTCGGACCAGGATTGTAGTGAGAAAATAGCAGCAAAAAGGGGCTTTTCTGTTGCCCGGAAAGCCCCCAAACCGCTTCAGACTAAAAGGGCCACTAGGCTGCGGCTGCAGCGGCTACTAGCTCTCCGTTGTCATTCGATGCAAAAAAATTGTCGTTTGCATTTACTTTTGTGACCCGTAACGGTGGTATCATACCGGGTAAAAACCAAATCTTTTAATGCCTGTCGAAACTGTTTCGTCCCCATAATCATTTCACTGGTGGAGACGTCGGGTACCGCCCCCGAGTCCAAAACATCTATTACAAGTGGCGTTTATCACCATAGTTCAATAGAACATCTATAATGGTAGCGCTTTTTGCAATGACAAACAAGTCCTTTTTATAAATCATTACATGAAAAACTTATTATACATACTTGCGCCCTCATTAGTTTAGTGTTAGCTTGGGGCCTATACTTATCTAACTAATCCGTGAGGTCACAATGAAAAACTTTTTTGGCGCCCTATCCTTTATCGCCGCAATATCACTAGCAAGCAGTGCTCAAGCCAATTCTTACGCTAAGGTGGACCTTGGTTATCGTCTATCTTCTGACAAGTTCACTGGGATTATTACTCCCTCTGTTACTGAAACTAACACTCTTACTGGTAGCTCTAAGAAATCGTCAGGCGTTTTAGGTGGAATAGGACTCGGCTATCAATCTGGGGAAATAAGAAGTGAATTGATGGTCTCCTACAGTCAAGGCAAGAAAAAAATGTCAGCTGACTATATAAATTCCAGCCCTTCTTCCTCTGGTATACATGAGATACAGGCTGATGTAGATACCACTACTGTTATGTTGAATATGTACTACGATAAGTTTAATGGAATGGTTTCTCCTTATGTAATGGGTGGTATTGGATATGCGATGAGTACAGGGACTTTGAAAGATAAAGTAAATGGCTATAAGTTTAAAACTAAAAAACAATCAGGCGCTGCAGGACAGGTCGAGCTTGGAGTCACCCTGCTTGTTACTGACAATACTATGATACAGCTTGGCTATCGTTTAGGTGCTGTACATTACAGTAAAAAGAAAAGAGATACTGTAAGTGGTACAAATAGTGTTAGAGCGAAATATGGCCTCAACCATACGCTTGTTACCAGCTTAAGAATTCCCTTCTAATAACCTGAAAATACAGAAGGTGGCGTTTTATGGGTTTACCAACCCTTAGGCGCCACTTGCTAATTCTCCCATTTAAATTAGAGGAAGCACAATGTCCGTAAGTGAATTGATGTTTAATGGAGCTGCAGGCAGGCTAGAAGGCAAAGTCCACGTTGCCACCGAAGCTGGCGCACCCGCGGTGCTTATATTACATCCCCATCCCTTACATGGCGGAAACATGAACAATAAGGTAGTATACCGTATGTTTCATACATTTGTGGACCAGGGTTGTACAGTGCTACGCTTTAACTTTCGTGGAGTTGGAAATTCTGAAGGCAAATATGACGGTGGCGTAGGAGAGATGGTTGATGCTTCAATTGCATTAGACCGCCTTATTGCCATAGCACCTGAAGCTCAAAGCTATTGGGTCTGTGGATTTTCATTCGGCGCCTGGATTGCATTGCAAATTGTAATGCGGCGGCCTGAAGTATCTAAATTTATAGTAGTAGCACCCCCGGCACATTCTTACGACTTTAGCTTTTTTGCTTGTCATGCTGAAGGGCTTTTTGTACAGGGTACCAAAGATGGTATTGTTGCTGAAGAAAAAGTATATGAGCTATATGAAAAAATTAACAAGCAACATGATTCACAGATTGAATATATCCCTATTAATGGTGCTGACCATTTCTTTACTGGCCAATTAGACCAGCTAGCTGAAGTAATGGAAAGCTACATTTCTGCTCAACTACACACAATGGCACAACAGCCCATAACTAGAACGAGACGCGATAGAAGGCGCCGCCCGAAAGAGCTTGTGGAGAACCAGTAGTATTCTGAAAGCTAATGGGTAGGTTTTGTAATGAACGCGCTGCCAAGTAAGCAAAGGCGTAAGCTTCAGCAAAATCCGCATCTACACCCATAGCACTAATATCCTGTACTGGCATAGGCAAGAGCAGTGAAGTAATACGCTGCATTAAATAATTATTGTGGCATCCACCACCACTTACCACCACTTGTGTTGGACACTCAGCAAGCTGCTTTATAGCATAGCAAATTGCCTCTGCGATAAACTCTACTAGGGTGGCCAGCTTATCTTGCGTAGATAACCCCGCCAGGCTAGTGTAGTCAAAGTGCCTACGGTCTAGGGATTTAGGAATAGGAAGCTGAAAGAATGGATCAGACAATAATTGTTGCAATAAGCCTTTATGCACCCTGCCTTGGGCTGCTACTTGTCCTACGATATCATAGGGCTGACCTAATTCTGCTAGCGTGATATCATCTAATGGGGCATTGCCTGGTCCTACATCCCCTGCATATAGCTCTCCATCTTTTGCCACATAGGTAATATTAGAAATGCCACCAATATTAAGAAACGCAATGCTGCCTAGCCCTAAGTGCTGCGCCAGAGCTTGATGAAATATAGGTACCAAAGGCGCCCCCTGCCCTCCTGCTGCCAAATCACGGCGGCGAAAATCACTTACAACGCCAATACCTGTTAACTGCCCAAGCATAGCAGCATTACCTATTTGTATTGTAACTTGCTGCTGTGGAATATGGCGTATCGTTTGTCCATGAAATCCTATAGCTTCGATTTCATTTGCCTTAAGTCCCTCCTGTGTTAGTAAATTATGGACTGCCTGAGCATGCAGAATTGTCAAGTCACGTTCAAGTAATGCTACTACTCCTACCTCCATCTCCTTAGTGGCTTGGAGAATGCGTTGTCGCACATCTGGTGCATACGGCACATATATTCCTTTCAGCATTTTTATGTGCGCTTGCCCATCAGTGTATAATAAAGCAGCATCTATACCATCTGCAGAAGTGCCGCTCATTGTCCCAATATATAATTTCATATACCTAACCTGGTTCATGTCAAAATACTGATACCACGTCTAGGAAATAAGTGCACACTTGAAAATTTTTGTGGAATTTTGGCATATCTTTGAGACGCCTGTATTCAAATACTTGCGCGAAAATGGTATGTTAAAATTACCAAAAAGGCTTCAAGTGTATAGTTATTTCCTAGACTTGGTATAAGTTGTTGTTGAGTGTAGCATTCCTTCCATAGATAGCAAATCATAGCTAGAATGAGCAGACCAACCTTTTTAATTTTTTATCATGCTAACTACATAGCACGCTTATAGTTGGCCTGATGTTTAATTTATGTTACGCTATTTCAACAACTCGCTTAGATTAATTATTGTATGATTTGGAAAACTAGTATCGCAGCTTTATTGAGCATCTTTTGTATAGCAACTGCTATCTTGGCTGCACCTGCCAAAGAAGCATTAGAAACCGCCACCACAAATAAATCCGAGATACCCAGCATTGTTATACTGAATAACGGGGGTCACACTACTATTACATTTCCGACTAATAGAGATATGGAAGCAGCTGCTTATATGCGTGGTAAAAAGCTATGGGTGATTTTCGATCAACCCGTTACATTGCAAATACCCATTATAACCATCAATTCTAATGAAAATTCTTGGCTTCAATCTATAGAGCAAAAGCATATTGGTGCTGAATATACCTGTTTTGTGCTGCAACTAAATACTATAAAAGCACAACCTATGTCTATGACTCATACTTCCGAACAATGGAGTATTGATATAAGTGATACTACGCCCAAGCAGGATCTTCGCCCTATCAAAGTAATATCTAGAGCTGATGCCACCCCTATACCACGAGTTGAGTTAGACATAGGTTATTTTTTCCATCCTTTACGTTTTCGTGACCCCGATACTGGGGAAAATATGGTAGTGGTTCCGTTGCTTGAAGATCACGTAGGGGTGCCTGAACAATATCAATTTGTGGATTTCAACATTCTACAATCTATTCAAGGAGCTGCTATACAAGTATATAGTGACGACTTGACATTACAGATGCAAGGAAGGGAAATACATATTAGTAGTAATAATGGTCTTAATATAGCTTCTAAAGTATATACTACGCATAATGCTTCAATAAATCTAGACTCACCACAAATAACGTATGACAAGCAAATTTTTCAGCTCGAGCCTTTTGTAGTATCAGATAGCGATTTTACTAAGAAGCTCAAGACCTGGCAGCGGCAATTATACACCCAAAATCCAAAAGAGGCCCACCTCAGCTTAGCTTTATTTTATGCAGCACATCGGTTTTACAAAGAAGCTCGCAGCATTATTCAAGGCTTAGAAATAAAAAATCCGGAATATAGCAAGTATTTTGATGTAGCCCTTATTAAAGCCGTCATAGCATTTTTGGACCATGATAATCAGGCAGCTTATGAATCTATCAGCCAAATTAACATCTCTGATGTGCCCGTAAATTTACGTCGGGAAGTACGCTTATGGCATGGCATAATTGAATATGCTGCAGGAATAGATGACCAGATCAGCATTGGCACTGATATAACTCAGCTCATTGTCCAGCATCGCGACAATTTTTTAGCAGCATATACTGATCATGCTTTCATTGAACTAGCATTGACCATAATGGCTAATCGCATTCAAAATAAAGATTTTGAGGGAGCCAAAGTTATTTACAGTATGCTTATTGCCACAAAAGATAATATGACTACACAGCAAAACAATCAGCTATTGTACGAAATAGGAAATTATTACCAGGCACACCAAGAGTTTGATAGCGCAACTGACGCTTGGGATCAGTGTGCAGAGGACCTAAATGATACTATGCATCGCGCACACTGCCGCTTTGCTAAGGCACATAGCATGTATAAGCGTGGCAAGCTCACCTATGAAGAATGCACAGATACTTTAGAAAAAATAGCCATATCCTGGCGAGGAGATGGCTTAGAAATTCAAATTATGAAAGAATTGGGAGACATATATTACGACCATCAAGCTTATTTGCAAGCCTTACGTTCTTGGCAGACTATTGCTGATAATTACCCTAACACTAGTGACGCTTTACTACTTGCTCAACGTATGAGCGATACCTTCATTAGCTTTTTTCTACAAGACGATGGCAACGCCACTCCACTTCAAGCTGTGTCTATGTTTTATGAGTTTCAAGGCCTGATTCCACTGGGCGATGTGGGAGATGAATTGATTATTAAACTTACTCAATATTTAATGGATCTAGATCTACTTAACCAAAGTATTCCTCTGCTTAATCATCTAGTAGATAATCGCTTACAGGGAGTACGTCGTGAAGAAATTATCAACCGTTTAGCACAAGCCTATATTCTAGATGGCCTACCCTTCAATGCACTTGAGACTATAGCTAAGG